>JALYJV010000464.1 GCA_030775105.1 Pseudomonadota bacterium
GAGTCCTGCTGTGATGGCCCCACAAAACTCCGTTCGCATCGAGAGCCTGCGAAGCAGGTGTATCGAGATGCCGCGACGAAGCTCAGCCCTGCTTCGGAAACGCCTTCCCGATCGCGTTGAGCACCGCTACCAGGCGCAACAAGCCTGAGGGCGCAACGGATTTTCCGGTGTTGAGCAGTGCAACCGAAATATCGCGCTGTGGATCAGCCCAGGCCAGCACGGAGACAAAGCCCAGATGGCCGAAGGCCTGCCCGCAGTGCGGCCCAAACAGGCCGAAGGGCTCTTCGCCGAGCATGAAGCCGGAGGAGAAACGCATCGGTGCGCGCAGCGTGCCGTCCCACTGGATGCGACCGACCGGCTGGATGGCTTCGCGCACCGTTTCGCTGCGCAGGACGCGACGGCCTGCGTACTCGCCGCCGTTGAGCAGCATCTGGAACACCCGACTGGCGTCATCGGCGCTGGCGAAGATGTTGCCGGCGGGCACGACCGTCGACAGGAAGGCATCCGTATTCGACGCCGCAATCGCCGCATCGAATTCGACGCCGACGATGCTCTTCACATAGCGCGCCAGCGGGCCGAAGGGTTTGGGGCCGGTCATCCAGTGATGCGGCGCATCGTCACGCAGGGGATCCGGCAACCCATAGGTCAGGTGGGTGCAACCCAGCGGCTCTGCGATCCACTCACGCAAAGCGACGCGCAGGTCGAGCCCACTGACGCGGCGCACGATCTCACCGACGATGTAACCGGCCGTGAGCGCGTGATAGGCCTGACGCTCGAAGTGTGGATCGAAAGGCTTAGCCGCACAGAGCAACTGCACCGCGCGATCCCAATCGCGCAGCAACTCGGGCGTCGGCTCCACATCGGGAATCGCCGGCACGCCGGCGCGATGCGACAGCAGGTGACGGATCGTCACGCGATTCTTGCCGTGCGCGGCGAATTCCGGCACATAGTCGACCACCAGATCATCAAGCCGCAGCTTGCCGTCTTCGGCAAGCTTGTGGATCAGCAGCGAGCTGACCGACTTCGACGCCGAGAACAGGCACAGCGGCGCATCAGGCGAAAGCTGCACCAGCGGGCCGCGTTCACCGGGGCCGTTGCCGCGCAGGCAGCCGATCGCGCGCTTCATGACGATCTGTCCGCGATGGCGGATCACCAGCGTCATCGCCGGCTGCAAGCCGGTGCGGTACAAGCGTTCCATCGCCTGCCAGATCGCATCGACCGCCTTGGGCTGCAGGCCCAGTTCGCGCGGATCGCGCTCGGCGTTGTGGTCGATCTGCGTCATCGTCGCGAGACGACGTGGCACTGAGACGCGGGTACGGCGGCCAAACGGCAATGACACCGGCAGACTCAGCATGCGGACTTCTCCGTCCCTCTGATGGGGATTAACAACCTCAGGCAACCAGCGTCTTGATCGCGATGCTGTCGTCCGCAAGTTGCGCCGGATCAATCACCGCACCAACGGCCACCATCTTCTTCGCGAACATGAAGTCCTGAGGACGGCTGATGGCGTCAGCAGCAATCACGCGGCCGCCCTTGAGGTAGAACACCGCGAAGTTGCGTTGCGTAGCCGGGTCACCACGCACGACCATCTGCTCGAAGCCGGTCGACACGCCGACCATCTGCAGCTTGAGGTCGTACTGATCGGACCAGAACCACGGCACGTTCTGGTAGGCCTCGTTCTTGCCCATGATGTTGCGTGCCGCGGCGCGGCCCTGCTCCATCGCGTTCTGCACGGATTCAAGGCGCACACGGCGGCCGAGGAACTCGCTGGGATGATTGGTGCAGTCGCCGGCGGCAAAGATGGCCGGATCATTGGTACGGGCAAACTCGTCAACGACAATGCCGTTGTCGACCGCGAGTCCGGCATCCACAGCCAGCTCGACATTGGGAATCAGACCGATGCCGACGACCACGAAATCGGTGTCCAGCGTGCTGCCGTCACCGAGGCGCACGCGCTCGACCACGCCATCGCCTTCAAAGCCGTTGACCTGCACACCGGTGCGCAGGTCGACGCCGGCTTCGCGGTGCATGCGCTCGAAAAATTCAGAGACTTCCGGGCAGGTCACGCGTGCGAGCACGCGCGGCAGACCCTCGAGCACGGTGACCTTCAGACCCTGCTTGAGCAGCACCGCTGCGGCTTCGAGGCCGATGAACCCACCGCCGACGATCGCAACGCGCTTGCCCGCTGCGCACTGCGTGCGAACCTTCTGCACGTCGGTGATCGAGCGGAACAGGAACACATTGCCCAGCTCGGCGCCCGGCACCGGCATCGGCCGAGGACGGCCGCCGGTCGCAAGCACGAGATGGTCATACGCCAGCGTAGTGCCGTCGGTCAGCGAGACGGTCTTGCCGGCGCGATCAATCTTCGCGACCGCCATGCCGCCGCGGTACTCGATACGTGCCTTCTCCAGGCTCGCGGCCTGCATCGTGTAGAGCTGCTCTTCAGTCAGCGTGCCGGCGAGATAGGCCTTGGACAGCGGCGGCCGCTTGTACGGCAGGAAGGCTTCGTCGCCGAAGATCATCACGCGGCCATCGAAGCCGAGCTTGCGCAGCTCCGCAGCCACTTCGCCGCCGGCCTGGCCGCCGCCGATGATGACAACGGTCTTGGGGGAGACCTCACTCATGCTGATGTTTCTCGGTAATACAGCGTTGAACTCACTGAAGTGTCCCGCACGCCGTTGTGCCTGACTTCAACCATTTGCAGCAGTCTGCTATGGCGCAGGGCTCGCGGGCACGGCGTCCTGAGCGTAAGGCTTGAGCGGCGGCTCCGTGTCAGATGGATGCAGTTGTGGCAGTCCATTGGCCGGCTCTTCACGCAGCACTGAGATCAGGCCTTGCACCGCCTGCGGCGCAATGATCTGCTCGGGAATGATCGGCGCGAGACCGCACAGGCCCATGCCGCCGGCACGCAGCACGTTCGCCGGGCCTTCATGTTCGAGCGCGTCGATGACCAGATCGAACGTCAGCCGATCGGTCAGACCGATCGTCACGTGATCGACGATGCGACCGGGGCAGACATCCTGCAGCAGGATGTTCGCGACCTTCGGATTGTCCTGTCCGAACTCGAGTGCGGCGGTGGGCACCGGCTCGACCGGGCGCACCAGTTCGTCGAACTGGGTGTAGATCGCGGAGTACGAAATGTCGCCCGGCGTTTCGTCGCCAGCATTGGTCGCTGCCATGAACTGCGAGTCCGGCGCGAGCTGATAGACCACTTCAGGCACCAGACCCACGGCCGTGAGGATCGGGAACACGCCACCCAGGGTGACAACCTCAGTGCCGTGATTCGGTCCGGCGAGCAGCACGAAATCGTCTACCGCATTCCGGGCGGAGGCCCACCACCTGATGGCCCAGCGCGGCACCGCCACACCCTGGCTGTGTCCGATGACCGCTACCTTGCGGCCGGTCTCGGCATGCATGCGGCGCAGGGCGTGGACGATGTACTCCGCAGAAATCTGCATGTCGCCCAGACCACGATCCGGATAGGTCACGGTGCAGACGTCATAGCCGCGCTCGGCCAGCAGCGGTAGATAGGTCCAGTTGTACTGCTCGAACCCGGCAGTGAACGTGCCGTGCACCAGCAGCACAGCGGGTTTGTCCGGATGGGTGAATTCGGTGCAACGCAATCCGGCTTCGAGCGCGGCAGGGTCGGTTTCCAGCGCCGGTTCGTCGGCCGACACCGGGAAATCGATCGGCGCAGCACCGTCGTCACCGCAGCTCACCAGCGCGAATGCCGATAGCAGCGACGTCAGCGCCAGCAGTACCGTCCCCCTGGCCAACAAAACCTTACGCATCATTCGCCCCGCTCACCCCGATAAACCGCCCAATTCTTTTCTGTCTCGAAGACGCGGACTTCGTACAACAGCCCGGCAAAGCGTCCCCGCAATACCGTCCAGAACAGCACCGCCAGATTCTCCACCGTCGGATTCAGCCCCTTGCACAGGACTGAATCATGATTCAGATGCCGGTGATCCACGTCGTCGAGGATCAGCTCGCGCGTCGCGTCACGCACCTCGGTAAGGTTGACCACGACACCGGTCTGCGGATCAATTGGCCCGCGCAGCGTCACTTCGAGCACATAGTTGTGGCCGTGGCCGAACTCGTAGGCGCAGGGTCCGAACAGTGCGCGATTCTCGTCATCGGACAGCGAAGTCGACCACAACCGGTGACCCGCGCAGAAGGTTTCGCGGCGTGTCAGGTAAACAATCGACGACTTAGTCGTCATTGCAGTTAATCTCTACCGTTGTGCCGGTGATTACGCCGGACTGCGTGCGATCCAGCAGATATTCCACCGTCGGCGCGACCTGCGCCGGCATGGTCTGCGCAGTGACGCCCAGTTCGCTGACCATGTCCGTACGCATCGTACCCGGGGCGATCGCGTTGACACGGATGCCGTGCGGCCTGCCTTCCAGCGCCAGGGCTTCGGTCATCCCGACCACCGCGTGCTTGGAAGTGGCATATGCCCCGAAGCCGGAATAGCGCTGCATCCCACGCAGACCGCCAAGCGAAGCGACGTTGACGATATCGCCTGGAGATCCGTTCGCGCGCCAGAGCCGCATCGCCGACTGGCACGCATGAAATGTTCCGCCGACGTTGATCGCCATCACCTCGGCGAAGCGCTGCGGCGTGAGTTGTTCCCAGACATCGCCGCGGCCGAGGATCGCCGCGCTGCAGACCAGCGCATCCGGCTTGAATGCAACGATTGCGGCATCCACTGCATCCGCATCGCGGACATCGAGAATTGTTGCTTCAATGGCTGCACCGAGCTGTGCAAGTTCCGTCACCAGCGTATTCAGCGGCTCGCGGCGGCGCCCGGCAATCCCGACCCGCCAGCCCGCCGTCGCCAGGCGTCGCGCAACTGCGGCGCCCAGACCGCTGCCGCCACCCGTAATGAACACGGATCGCTGGACGAACCGTCCGGGGAACGCTTGGGGTGATTGCTGCGAACTCATCCCCTATTGTCGCACGCCGGTCACCTCCATCGCCCGTCCGTTTGGACGGCCCGGGGATCGCCCGTTCAACCCGACAGCGCCGTCTTGATCTCGTCGAGGATCTTCGGATCGTCGATCGTCGCCGGCACTGCGTAAGGCTGGTTGTCGGCGATGGCGCGCATGGTCGCGCGCAGAACCTTGCCGGAGCGGGTCTTGGGCAGGCGCTGGACGACCAGCGCACGCTTGAACGCGGCAACCGCACCGATCTGTTCGCGCACGCGGGCCACCAGTTCCTGAGTGATCGTGTCCAGTGGACGCTCGACGCCGGACTTGAGCACGATCAGGCCAACCGGGATCTGGCCCTTGAGGGCATCCGCCGCGCCGATCACCGCGCATTCGGCGACGTCCGGATGGCCGCTGAGGATTTCTTCCATGGCGCCGGTGGACAAGCGATGTCCGGCGACGTTGATGATGTCGTCAATGCGCGACATGACCCAGCAGTAGCCGTCGGCGTCGATGTAGCCGGCGTCACCCGCGAGGTAGTAGCCGGGATAGCGCGACAGGTAGTTGTCGATGTAGCCCTGCTGGTTGTTCCACATCGTCGTCAACGCGCCCGGCGGCAGCGGCAGCTTGATCACGAGGTTACCGATCTCATCCACACCCACCGGCTTGCCGGCTTCGTCGAGCACCTGGATATCGAAGCCCGGCACCGGCACGGTGGCCGACCCCGGCTTGACCGGCATGGGGGTGAGCCCCTGGCAGTTGGCGATTGCCGGCCAGCCAAGCTCGGTCTGCCACCAGTGATCGACGACCGGGACGCCGAGCATCTTCTGCGCCCACTGGATGGTGTCCGGATCGCTGCGCTCGCCGGCGAGATACAGCGTCTTGAGGCAGCTGATGTCGTACTTTTTCAGCAGCTCGCCGCGCGCGTCTTCCTTCTTGATCGCGCGGAACGCAGTCGGCGCGGTAAAGAAGGCTTTCACCTTGTGTTCGGCAATCACGCGCCAGAACGCGCCGGCATCTGGCGTGCCGACGGGCTTGCCTTCGTAGAGGATCGTGGTGCAGCCGGCGAGCAGCGGGCCGTAGACAATATACGAGTGGCCGACCACCCAGCCGACGTCCGATGCCGCCCAGAACACGTCGCCGACGCCGACGTTGTAGACCGCCTTCATCGAATAGCTCAGCGCCACCGCATGGCCGCCGTGGTCACGCACGACGCCCTTGGGTTTGCCGGTCGTTCCGGAGGTATAGAGCACGTAGAGCGGGTCGGTCGCGTCGAGTCGCACACAGGGCGCGGGCTGCACGCCACGCTGCGCCGCGTTCCATTCGACATCGCGGCCAGCGGTGAGCGCCGCAGTCTTCTGCGAACGCTGCAGCACGATGCAATGCGCCGGCTTGTGCGTTGCCAACTCGATCGCCTGATCGACCAGCGGCTTGTACTCGATGACGCGGCCTGGCTCGATGCCGCAGGACGCGCAGATGACAAGCACCGGCTCCGCTGCATCGATGCGCTTCGCCAGTTCCGGCGCAGCAAAGCCGCCGAACACGACAGAGTGAATCGCACCGATGCGCGCGCAGGCGAGCATCGCAATTGCAGCCTCCGGCACCATCGGCATGTAGATCACGACGCGCTCGCCGGTCTTCACGCCGAGGTTCTGCAGGGCACCGGCAAACACGGCAACTGCGTCGCGCAGTTCGCGGTAGCTGTACTTGCGCTGCTGCTGCGTCAGCGGGCTGTCGTAGATCAGCGCGGCCTGCTCGCCGCGGCCCTGGTCGACATGGCGGTCGAGCGCGTTGTAGCAGGTGTTGAACTTCGCACCGGCGAACCAGCGCAGCGCGGGGGCCTGCGAGTCATCGAGCGCCTCGGTCCAGCGCTGATCCCAGTGCAGCGCCTCGGCCTGCTCGGCCCAGAATCCGGCGGGATCGCTCAACGAGCGGCGGTACTCATCCTGATAGCGGGTAGTGCTCATCGTCTTGTCCGGCCGGTAAAAGAATCTGACTTACTTGAGGTGCTTGCGCATGAACTCGAGCATGTCGATCTTGACCTGCTTCACTTCAGAGAACAGGGCACCAAACAGCGGGAACGCATGCGGCAGCCGCGGCCAGATCTCGCAGCGCACGTCGACGCCCGCAGCCTTGGCGCGACGCGCAAACAGCGTGGAGTCGTCGAGCAGAACCTCGGCATCGGTGGCGATGATCAGCATCGGCGGGAAGCCGGTGCAGTCGGCATACAGCGGCGACAGCTCCGGATCTGAGGCATCCCAGTTGCCGGCGTACATTTCGTCGACGCGCTGCAGCGCTGCAATCGGCAGGATCGCATCGACCTTGCGCAGCATCGGCCGCGACGGCGGCGCATGGATGCGGCCCATTTCAGTAGCCGGTGAAATCGGTACGACGCAGCTCGGCATTGGCCAGCCCTGCTTGCGGATGCGCTGCAGCACGCCAAGGATCAGATTGCCGCCGGCGGATTCGCCGGCGATGACAATGCGATCCGCAGTGAACCCGAGGTCCAACAGCACGCGGTAGGACCGTTCGCAGTCGTCGAGCGCAAACGGAAAATGATTGCGCGGTGCGAGGCGATAGTCCGGAACGAAGGCATGGGCGCCGAGCTTGGCGGCAAGACTGGCGACCAGTTCCAGCTGCGCCGTCGGCGCCGCCGGCAAAAGGAACGCACCGCCATGCAGGTACAGCAGCACTGGCTTGCCGGTGTCGCGCAGATCCCCGAACACGTGGCCTGGCACCTGGCCAACGACGGTGTACTCCAGCGCCAACCCGTGCGTGTTCGGGCACTTCATGCTGGTTGTCAGCAGCTGCATCTTGGCAATGCGCTCGTCCGAACCGCGTATCGCACGCCCCAGCAGCGGCCGCAGGATCAGCTTGAACATCCAGCAGAAAAAGCGACTGCGGAGGCTGATCCTGATGTCCTTGTAGACGATCAGGCCTTCGGCGGGAGCGAGCAGCAACGGCTGGGTCATGGCGATTTCAGAGGCAAGCGGGACGCGCAGTGTAGGCCAGCCACGGTCACCCGCGTCACCCGTCCGGGCGAGCTCCCGGTCGGGCGCCACAGATCCGGGACCGGCTTTACCACGCTGGCAACCGTTCGCATAAGATTTGACCATGTCGTCCCCGAGTCGCTTCCATTTGAAGATCGCACTGCTGGCATCGAATGCGCGCCTGACCTGTGCCGCACTGCTCGCGTGCACGCTGGCGGCCTGCACGCCGAAGTCCCCGCCGATGCTCGGAACGCTGGAGTGGGACCGTGTGGCGATTCTTGCCGAGGCTTCGGAACCGGTGCTCAGCTGGGCCGTGAACGAGGGCGATCAGGTCGAAGCCAACGCGGTGCTGTTGAATCTCGACCCGCGCCGTGCCGATGCTGGCGTCGCGCAGGCGCAGTCCGCCGTGCAGCAGGCCAACGCGCGGTTTGCCGAACTGACCAGCGGCGCACGCCCCGAAGTCATCAGCGCGGCCCGCGCCGCACTGGAGAGTGCACATGCAGCCCAGCGCGACGCTGAAAGCGAATACGCCCGTACGGCGGATTTGCGCAAGCGTGAAGTCGTTGCGCGCTCGGCGCTGGATCGCGCCACCGCCACCCGTGACCAGCGCCGCGCCGACAGCGCCGCCACACAGGCACAGCTCGAAGAACTCACCCACGGCACGCGCGTCGAGCAGCTCGATCAGGCTGCCGCCCAACTCGCGGCAGCACAGGCCGCCTTGCAGACCGCGCAGGTGCATCGGGACCGCCTGCAGGCACGCGCACCACGCAGTGGGCGCATCGACGCAATGCCGTTCAAGCCGGGCGACCAGCCCCCTGTGGGGGCGACGATCGTGAGCCTGCTGGTTGGCGATCAGCCGTACGCGCGGGTGTTCGTGCTGGCTTCGCAACGCGCCGGACTGGAACCGGGTACGGCAATGCAGGTGCAGATCGAAGGCCTTGAAGGTACGCACCGCGCGATCTTGCGCAGCATCAGCAGCGAACCGGGCTTCACGCCCTATTACGCGCTGACGGGCGACGACGCCAGCCGCCTCACGTATCGCGCCGAGCTGACGCTGCAGGGTGATGACGTCGCCAGACTCCCGGCAGGTCTGCCGGTTCGCGCATGGCGCAGTACCGATGAGCAGCAGTGATCCGCAAACCGTCATCCGCGCTCAGGGCCTGAGCAAACGCTTCGGTGACATGCTCGCGGTCGACCACCTCGACCTCAACGTGCGACGCGGCGAGGTCTACGGTTTTCTCGGCCCCAACGGTTCGGGTAAGTCAACGACGATCCGCATGCTCTGCGGCCTGCTGCTGCCGAGCAGCGGCGATATCAGCGTGCTCGGTCATCGCATACCCGAAGATGCCGAGCGGCTGAAGCGCCGCATCGGCTACATGACCCAGCGCTTCTCGCTGTACGAAGACCTCAGCGTACTGGAGAACCTCGATTTTCTGGCCGCTGTCCATGAGCTGCCGCGCGCTGCAACGCGGGCGCGCATTGACGAACTGCTGACGCACTATCACC
>JALYJV010000465.1 GCA_030775105.1 Pseudomonadota bacterium
CCAACCCCAATTCAACATCCTCACCACCCGTTTCCTCTCCTCCTCCCTTCCGTGGTTGTTGGTTCCCATTACTAACTCGAATAGCCTGAAACCCAGTATCCATAAGGGTTTCTGAGCTTTTACACTCAAGCAGAAAAAGCTGGTTTATGGCCTCGCCAATGACTCGTTTGTACTCTGGATGATCGGTATGGCGGTAGACATCCAATGGCCGCGAATTCCACAGCGCGAGAGGCCATTCCTTTTGCCCAGTTTCTGACTGCACATCAGGCAAATCCGGCAGGTCATCATCCACCAGCATTGGGCTATCTGAATTGGCCTCCTGAAAGGTCTCCAGCGCGTTCTGGTCGTCTTGCCCACCTCGGACTGGCGCAGCGCCGCACAACGCCCTGGCGGCCCCTTCTAAGGGCCTATCGCAGACGTTCCCGCGCTTAGGTATTGTCACGTTGTTGGATGCGTCCGCGAATAGGCAAATGAAAGTAGACCAGAGGCATACAGCCGATAGCCAATTTCGCTGCTGCCTGAATATCACGAGTGCGACAATCTACTTTGTTATCAATATCTTAAGAGCTGCCACACTTTCAGTTGCCTTCAGAAGCGAAGGAACAAACTAGGAAGAATCAGTTTGAACGCTAAGTGCGCGCGTTTTCCAGAGGCGATAGATCGTTGATTCTCTCCAGCCCTGGAACTTTTGCCCGCCCGATTGCCGCTACCAACTCTGCCGATGCTTCTAAGGGCTTTGGTTTGGCACTCTCAGGCTCGCCCAAGAGCTTGAGCAAGAACGCATGGTATGCACGCAGGTCGTCCCTCATCCTTTCTATGCTGCCCTGGTAGTAAGCCTCAGTGACGCTCTTGTCTGAGTGATTGACCAATAGCTTGAGCCGTTTTCCCTCGATACCGATATTCGCAGCGTGCGTCACGAGCGTGCGCCTCAATGAGTGCAGGCGGAATGCCTTGTCATCCCCCCACGCCGCTTCAACTGCATTGCGAATATCAGTCATGCGTGTGCCCCCAATGCGCCCTGGGAACACGTAGATGGCGTCCCTGCCCTCGTCTCGGCTTCGTCGACTAAGGATGGACCAGGAAAGCTCTGTAAGGGGGAGCGTCAAGGCCTTGCCGTTCTTGGTATCTGGAAGCGTGAAGGTGCGTACCCCCTCCAAGTCGCAGTCCTCCCAACGAAGTGCCATCAGTTCGCTCTTACGTGTGCCGTAGAGAAGGGTCAGAAGCACGTAGTCGTATACCTTGGAGTTAATGCCGTGAAGCTTGCGCAGTCCTACGAACCACGGAAGTAGGCCTTCCTCGTTGATGTAGTCGGTACGCGGCTTAGGGGCTTTGAACTTCTTTCTCAAGCCCGCGACAGGGTGCGAGATTGTCCAGCCGTTCACCGTGATTGCATGCGTGATGATTCCGGCCAACAGCCGCTTGGCCTTGTTTGCGGTGGCTGGCTTCTTAATCTGGCTGAGGTGCTGGAAGAGGTCCAGGGTGCGCAGTTCCACGATTGGATCGTCTCCAATCCCGTCCAAGTGGTTTTCGAACACGTCTTGGTAGCTGATGACCGTCCGCAGCTTCAATGCGGTGTCTGTACGCAGCTTGTGTTCGAATGCATAGCGCAGCGTCCATCGCCTCGCATCCGCAACCACCTTCTCCTGGATCACCTTGGCCGCATGCGCGGCGGTCGCTAGTTTGGCCGAGTCGTTCGGGTTCTCCCTCGCCTCCACCTGAGCGCGCCAGAGCTGAGCCAGCTTGCGTGCCTGTTCAACGCTCAGCCCGTCGCCGTCCTCGCGCAGCTGGCACGCCCCCAGTGCCTTCTTGACGATCTTGCCGCCTCCGGCCGCCCCATGTAGACGACCGATCATTACAAACGTCAGATGCCCCGACTGGGCCGATCTACGCACCTTAAAGCCGGTGATGAGCCGGCTGGCGATGTACTCATCGCGATCACGGATTGGCTGCTTCGAAAGCGCCTGGATGGCCCGCAGGGTGATGGAGTCCTGATCGCCAAGCTTCGCCCGCTTACCGGTGCGTCTCGCAGGCACTGAGCCGTTGTTCAAAGCCCCTGGCTCTACCGCAGTTCCACCAACAACTCGTAACTTGGTCATTTTTTACTCGGGAAACATGCGGGTAAACATTCCGCATACCGATTAGACCATTGATTTACCTATAGTTCCATTGATTTATATAGGATATTCACCCGTTTCTACGGCTTAGAAGGCCGATGCTCTATCCATCTGAGCTACGGGCGCATTGCGCTGCATTTTAAGGCAAGCATCCGCGAAGTTCTTGGGCCGCACGAAGAAAAACTTGTCGCCTGAGCAAAAAAGCCCCGGACGAACCGGGGCATTTTCATCTCAGCGCCACCCTCAACGCCGCACGCTGCTCCAGCGTCGCGCCATGCCCAGCAGACCAAACCCGAGCAAGGACAGCAGCGTCGGCAACCCGAAGGCGCTGGCACCGAAACGGCCCTGATCGCGCGGTGTGTCACCCCCACCGCCGTTACCATCACCGCTGCCGCTGGTCTTGCAGACGAACTCCGAATAGTCCTCGACGACGCCGACCAGATCGGTACTGGAACGCGACGGCGCAACCGCGTCGCGACCCATGCCGCGCTTGGCGAAGCCCGCGGAGCAGGCGCGGTAGTCTTCGAAGTCGCTGGCGAGCACGACGGACAGGACGGCGTCACGCGCCTCGGTGTAGGTCGCGTTGGCCGGTGTCATCTTGAAGCCGCCGATGATGTAGTCGCGCATGCGGCTCTGCGCATCGACGAAGCTGTGCCGCGGCTGGTTGAGGATGCCGACATAGCACTCGAACATCGCATTGGCCCAGATCTCGCCGGCGTTGTGCACCCCGGAGTTGCCAGCCCCCGCTCCGCCGTCCGGTGTCGGCTCACCATCGGCAATGTGCCTGAAGGTGAACGCGTTCTTGTTGAAGTCCGTGCTGTAGGGCGCGCGCCGGATGCCGGCGAAGAAGTTGTCCACCGCGAAACCGGCCAGACCGTAGGCACCCTGGTAGCGGTCATTGCCGGGAATCTGGATGTCATCCTCGCGGACGCTGAGCATGAAGGCGCCGATGTCGCCCCAACCTTCGCTCATTGCACCGGACTGCTGGTTGCTGGAGTCGGTCAGTCGATGGTGCACGTAGTGGAAGTACTCGTGCGCGACGATCTGATTGTCGAACGTGGCATCGATGTCGATCGACGGTTCGCGCTGCAGTCGCATCGTCACCGTCTCGCCGGTGGCTAGCGCGGCCTTGATGGCTTCGCCGTCGGCCTTTCGGATCATCAGCGCCGGGATGCGGTACAGGATGTCCGTCGGCGACACCGGAACCGGCAGACCACTGATCGGCAGGTCGCCATTGCTCATGCCGAACGGTGCGCCGTCGGTGTTGTTGACGACGATCACGGCCGCAGCGCCGGACAGCACCGCGAACTGCGCCTTGGCGGTGAAGTTGCAGCCGCCACGATCGATCAGCGCGATCTTGCCGGCCAGCGAGGTCTGCGGCGGCGCCGGCACGGAAGGCAGCGCCACCAGCGGCAGCGGCAAGGCCGGCACCGCGATGCCGCAGCCATCGGTAGCGATGTCGCCGCCGAGTTCGTCGGCCATCGCCACGTCGCCGGTGAGGTCGTAGTCATCCGGCCCGAACTGGGCACCGGCCCAGCGCAGCGGACCGCTGTCGGTCGGCGCGGTGACGCGCGTTTCGCCGATCGACGGGCCGTCGAACAGATACTGCTGCATGGTCGGCGACGAACCATCGGACGGCGTGCTCATGTTGGCATTGCCGCGACCTGAAGCATCCTGGCCCTGCGCGATCAGCGGATCGCCTTCGACGCCGCCGCGACCGTAGTTGCTGGTCTGGGCGTTGCCGGAAACCTCGTCGAAACCGTGGTTGTACCAGACGTCGTGCATCCAGTTGACCATGTAGAACAGGCTGACCGCCGCAGCGGCCTGGGCGTTGGCGTGCGAAGGATCCTCACCCGGCTCGACCGGATAGTCGAAAGCGGCCTGGCCGGTCAGCGGCGGCTCGATGTCGCCGAGCAGCGGATCGCAGGTGTTGAGCGGGTTCGAGATCAGTCCGGAAACCGGCGTATCGAACACGTCGATGCAGGCCTCGGCGTGATTGCCGACCGTGGTCGTGGCATCGTCCGCAAGCCAGGGATCGCCAGTGCCGATGCCCGCATGCTCCAGCGTCACGAGCTGCGCCGGATCGCCGCTGCGGTCGACCGGATCCTCCGGCGTCGCGCCGGGGAACGGCGTCAGATCATTGCCGAATGGCGAGTCGTGCGGCGTATACGGCGCCGCGCTGTCGGCAAACGTCCGGTAGCTGTACGCCGCTTCGGACTTCAGGTTCTTGCGCTGCAGGATGCTCGCGTCTAATGCCGACACGACGAGCGTGTAGGCGACGAGCTGACCGCTGATGCGCGCGCGGGCAAACAGCTCGATCTCATAGGCGGGTTCCAGGCCCGCTGCACGCGGATAGTAGACGCGACGCAGGCGCGGTTCGCGCTCAAAGACATGGCTGCCCCCCAGCTCCGACACTGCGAACAGTTCATAGTCACCCTTGACCAGCGTACGCGTCAGCGCTGTTGCGTCGAGTACGCCACCCAGCGCGCGCCAGGCCTGCGCGATCGCCTGCTCCGGCGTGAACGCGAAGGCACTTGCCGCCGCCTGTTGCGCGTTGTACCCGGTCGCGAAATAGCCCGACACCGCAACCGGCTGGTTGGCACGATCAAGCAGGACATTGAGCGAACGCTGGAATACGTCATGACCGTTGAAACGCTGGCGGAAGCGCACGACCGCCGGCCCCTCGCCGTTGTACTGCGCGTCAAAGGCAACGGCGTCATTGATCATCGCCGCGCTGAGGCCGAGCTGCTTGGCCTCGCTGCGCAGGTGCGCGCGTGCGCGCTCGACCAGCAGTTCGCGATTGTTCAGCGCACCGACGGCGGCGACCGGGGCGTCGTTGCGCGCCCACAGGAAGCTGGTCTTGCCCAGCGCGCGGTCGAACAGCGATGCCGCGCGGCGGCCCTGCAGATTGAGCGGCAGCGGGCTGAACTGGCCCAGTGTTTCGACCGCATGGCGGTCGAAGTTGGCGAGGCCGGGCAGTTCCTGATCCTTGACGCCGCCGATCTGCGACGCTGCGGTGGAATGGGCGAGCGTCTTGCTCGGCTCTGCGACACACTCCGACGGACCGATTGCGGTCAGCGTCAGCTTGCCGCGATACGGCGTCGGTGCCGACGCGAGATACGGGCAGACGATAGCCTGGTACGCACCGGCCTCCGGATTGGTCAGGCCGACACTTTCGGTGGGCGTGCCGCCGTCGCTGTAGGCCAGCGTGGTCGCGCCGAGTGCGAGTGTCAGCACCAGATCCGGATCGGTGCCGACTCCGGGAATCTCGGTGCCCTCGTCCCATTCGACCACGAAGTCGGCGACGACGTTGATGTCTTCATAGGCACCTTCCGGCACCGTCAGGTTGATCGTATGGGCGTCATCAACCCCCAGCGGCAGACACGGGATCGCCGCAGCAGGATCGACGATGCCGCCGGTGGTGCCGACGCCGGAAACCCCGGGCAATGCCGTTCCGGTCCACTCGATGACGAGCGTCTCCCCTGCCGTGGTCGGCAGTGCAACGTCGTGCGAAGCCGGCTCGGAAGCCTGCACCGAAAAAACCGGAACCAGTACACCCAACAGCGCCATCACAACAGCAAATCCCTTCATTGCAAGCTGTTCCCGATCAACGCGGCCTGGACGGTCGGCATCCGTTTCTGGACCCGACGAAATGATGCAGGTGCGAATCTTACGCGGTGTAAGCCCATTCCGGCTGGGGAAAAATCCCTCAGTACCACGCACCAACGCAGCGCAACAGGCGCGGTTCAGCTTGCGCGCTGATAGCTGCTCGGGCTGACGCCCGCTTCGCGACGGAAGGCCCGGGTGAAGTTGGCAGCGTCGGTGTAGCCGAGTTCGAATGCGATCTGCGAGATGTTCAGCTCACCGGCCTTGAGCATGGCGCAGGCGCGCTCATGTCGGATTTTCCCCGACATGTGGCGGAAGCGCACACCCTCGCGCAGCAGGTAACGGTCGAGCGTGCGCGGCGACAGGTTAAGGGTATGCGCGAGTTCGACCATCGTCGGCATGCCGTCACCCGCCTCGCGCAGCATCATCGCAACCCAATCCGAAATCGTGCCGCCATCGACTGCACTGCGCACGAGGCTGGCACAGCGCGTCTCGGCCATCTTCAGTGAGGTCGGATCCGACATCGCCAGAGGTCGCGCGCTCAGGTCGATCCCCAGCTTCATGCGCAGGCCCGGTGTCGTCTCCCAGCCGAAGTGACAGCGCAGCTCGGGAAAATCGGCATAACGCGCGGCATGCGGGGGCTGCGGGATCGAGAAGTAGATGTCGTAATCCGGCACGCGGCCTTCAAGCAGTTCGCGCACCTCGCAACACGCGGCGACGGCGACGGCCTCGAGGTGAAACTGGAAGCACAGATTGCTCATCGTCAGCGTCGGCTGGAACATCAGTTCCGCCTGCTGCGCGTTGGCGCGATAGCGCATGCGGAATGTCGGCATGACCAGACGGAAGAAGCGTGACACCAGGCGCAGCGCGTAGTCCGCATTCGGACTGGTCAACATGCCGTAACCGACGAGGCTGTGCGAACTGAGCTTGAGCACCTTGCCGACGTCGATCGCCAGGTCGCTGCGACCGGTCAGCTGCGCGGCTTCGGCAATCAGCGCCTCGACCTGACTCAGACGCAGCGTGGCATCCGGATGGCTGACGCGATCAAGGCTGATGCGCGCGGCCTTGAGCACGCGCGTGATGTCGACGCCCTGGCGCATCAGCACCTCGGCGGCACGCGCGTAGTAGCGCGCAGGAACTTCGATGTCGGTCGCGGGCGCTGCCAAGGCGGGCTCTTGTGAAGGCGGAACCCACTGTCCACAAATGACAAGTCGCTGTCAAGAAATGACAATGCTTCGGGATCGGCCGAGGATAAGAATGCGCTCAGCCCGAACACTGCACTCATGGATATCGGACGCCGGAGAACCCTGATGAACACGCAAGTCCTCAACCCGACCACTGACACAAGCTGGACCGATGGCAAGCGCTATCTGTGGCTGCTCAGCCCGCTGGTCCCGGCGCTCGCCCTCCTCGGTCTGGGCTTGTATCTGATGACCGGCATCGGCCTGTTGGCCTGGTCCGGCCCGATCCTGCTGTACGGCATCATCCCGCTGCTCGACTGGCTGATCGGCGTCGATCGCAACAATCCGCCGGACAGCGCCGTCGGCCAACTTGAGAACGACCGCTACTACCGCGCGATCGTCTATGCCTACCTGCCCTCTCAGTACGCGCTGACCGTGCTCGGCGCCTGGATCGCGGTGACGGCGCAACCCAGCGTGCTCGAGTACATCGGCCTGATCCTGACGGTCGGTGCAATCAACGGCATCGGCATCAACACCGCACACGAACTCGGCCACAAGAAGGAAACCCTGGATCGCTGGCTCGCCAAGTTCACGCTGGCGCCGGTCGCCTACGGCCACTTCTTCATCGAGCACAACAAGGGCCATCACAAGAACGTCGCGACGCCGGACGATCCGGCCAGCTCGAAGATGGGCGAAACCTTCTGGGCCTTCCTGCCGCGCACCGTCATCGGCAGTCTGCGTTCAGGCTGGCACCTGGAAAAGGCGCGTCTCGACAAGCTCGGCAAGAGCGTGTGGAGCACCGAGAACGAGAACCTGCAGGCCTGGGGCCTGACGGTGATCTTTTTCGGCGCGATCACCGTCTGGCTCGGTTGGGCTGCGCTGCCGTTCCTGCTGCTGCAGGCTGCGTATGGTGCATCACTGCTCGAAGTGATCAATTACGTCGAGCACTACGGCCTGCTGCGCCAGAAACTGCCGGACGGCCGCTTTGAGCGCTGCCAGCCGCGTCACTCGTGGAACAGCAATCACATCGTCACCAACCTGTTCCTGTATCAGCTGCAGCGTCACTCCGATCATCACGCCAACCCGACGCGCCGGTTCCAGGCTCTGCGTCACTTCGACGACAGCCCGCAGCTGCCTTCCGGTTATGCGTCGATGCTGATCCTCGCGTACATCCCCTGGCTGTGGTTCCGCCAGATGGATCCGCTGGTCGTCAAGCATTTCAACGGCGATATCAGCACCGCCAACCTGTACCCGCCGAAGCGAGCCGCACTGCTCGCCCGCTGGCAGAACGCGCCGCTCGACGACGGTCATCCGTCGCTGTACACGACCGACCAGACCGCTGCGTCTGCGATGAGCACGGCCAGCAGCTCACGCTACCAGTGCACCGATTGCGGCTACATCTACGACGAATCGGTCGGCTGCGCACGTGAAGGCTATGCGCCCGGCACACGCTGGTCGCAGATTCCGGATGACTGGGCCTGCCCGGATTGCGCGGTGCGCGACAAGGTCGACTTCCGCAGTCTCGACGCGTGATTGCCATGAGCACGCGCAAGTGGCACTGCACGACCTGCGATCACATCTACGACGAAGCGCTCGGTGCTCCTGACGACGGCATTCCTCCTGGCACGCGCTGGGAGGATGTCCCGGCCAACTGGACCTGCCCGGACTGCGGCGCGCCGAAAGCGGATTTCGTGTTGCTGGAGTGAGCGCTGGCATCTCGATACACCGCGCCTGCGGGGCGCGGCACTCGATGCGAACGGGGTTTGATCGGACAGCTAGAAAGGTCCGTTCGTGTCGAGTGCCGCACGCAGTGCGGTGTATCGAGACATCGCAACTGCGCCTAGCCCAAAGCGTCCAGCCGCTGCTGCAACAAGCGCCGTTCCGGCGCCTGCTGCACACGTTTCAGAGCGTCGCTGAAATCGCGGCGCGCCGGTTCGGCTTGCCCCAGACGCCGATGCAGCTCGCCGCGCGCCGAATACGCGAGGTGATAGTCCAGTAACTCGCCGCGCTCGAACAACTCATCGATCAGTGCAACGCCGGCAGCAGGACCATCGCGCATCGCCATGGCAACCGCACGGTTCAATGCAATCACCGGTGAAGCATCGGCACGCAGCAGCAGATCATAAAAGCCGACGATCTGCGCCCAGTCGGTTTCAGCCGCGCTCGTCGCGTCGGCATGCACCGCCGCAATCGCGGCCTGGATCGTGTACACACCGAAGCGGCGCGAGCGCAGCGCGCGCTCGACCAGCGCGCCACCTTCGGCAATCTGCGCTCGGTTCCACAGGCTGCGATCCTGATCTTCCAGCAGCACCAGATCGCCGCTGGCATCGCTGCGCGCCGCGCGGCGTGACTCCTGCAGCAGCATCAAGGCCTGCAGGCCAAGCACTTCAGGATCGCTTAACAACTCCATCAGCAAGCGGCCGAGACGGATCCCTTCTGCAGACAAATCCGCGCGTGTCAGCGATTCACCCGAAGACGCGGAGTAACCTTCGTTGAAAACCAGGTAGATCACGCGCAGCACACTGTCGATGCGCTCGGGCAGCTGATCGCGCGTCGGCACTTCATACGGAATCTTCGCGTCGCGGATCTTGCCCTTGGCGCGAACGATGCGCTGCGCCAGCGTCGACGCCGGCGTCAGGAAGGCGCGGGCAATCTCTTCCGTCGTGAGACCGCAAACCTCGCGCAGCGTCAGTGCGATCTGCGCTTCCGGCGGCAGCGCCGGATGGCAGCAGGTGAAGATCAGGCGCAGGCGGTCGTCCTCGAGTTCATCGACATCGGCGTCCGTGGCTGGGCCCTCGGCGTGCAGCTGTTCGGCGATGTCCTGCCACGATGCATTCAAGCGCACTCGCCGGCGGATATTGTCGATCGCCTTGAAGCGACCGGCGGACACCAGCCAGGCGCGCGGGTTCGCCGGCACGCCTTCACGCGGCCATTGCTCTGCGGCCGCCATGAAGGCGTCATGCACCGCCTCCTCGGCCAGCTCGAAATCACCGAGCAGGCGAATCAGCGTCGCCAGTACACGCCGCGATTCATTGCGATAGACCGCATCGATCACCGAGCGTGCTGCTACATCAGCTTGCATTGCGCCGCCGTCTGCCATGGCCAGAGCTCAGCTTACGCGGATGATCCTGAGTTCAGCCACCCAGCGTGACGAGTGGCTTGAAGCCGCCGAAGATCATGCGCTTGCCGTCGAACGGCATCGACTCGGGCGACATGTTGCCGAGCCGCGGATCGGCCATGACCTTCTTGTTGACGCGATCGCGATCCTTGCGCGACTTGAAGACGATCCACGAAAACATCACGACCTCGCCCGGCTTGAGCTTCACGGCCTGCGGGAATGAAGTCCACTTGCCCGGCTTGACGTCGTCTTCCAGGCATTCCTGGAAGAACAGCGCGCCATGCTCGATCCAGATCTTGCCGGCCTTGCGCGCAATCTTGCGGTACGCGGCGACGCTCTTCTTCGGCACCGGTACGACGAATCCATCGATATAAGCCATCTCTCTTCTCCTGTGTGTGTGAAGACCGGTCAGCCGTTCGCGACTGCCGGGTCCATCCAGAACACTTCCCAGATATGCCCGTCGGGGTCCTGGAAACCATGGCCGTACATGAAACCATGGTCCTGCGGCTGGTTGTAGGTATTGCCACCGGCGGCGACGGCCTTGCGTACGACTTCATCGACTTCGGCACGGCTCTCGTAGCTGATCGCGACCAGCACTTCGGTGGTCTTGCGCGCATCGGCAATCGCCTTGGGCGCGAAGTCCTTGAAGCGCGCGTGGGTCAACAACATCGCGTAGTTGTGCTCGCTGATCACCATGCACGCCGCAGTCTCATCGGTAAATTGCGGATTGAACTCATATCCCACGGCCTTGAAGAACGCCATGGACCTGGCCAGATCGGCGACCGGCAGATTGACAAATACCTTCTTTGACATCGTGTTTCTCCAGATACTCTGTGCTTGTGTGGTCTAGTCGAATTCATTGCGCGCTTTTCGACACACAGCAACTGACTCAGAGATAACGTGACTCTTCGCGCAACGTATCGGCGAGCGGCCGCACTTCGATGCTGCCAAAGCGCGCCGACGGCCAGCGTGCAGCGATCTGGATCGCTTCGTTCAGATCGCGCGCCTCGATCATGAAGAACCCGCCGAGGGTTTCCTTGGTTTCGGCGAAAGGGCCATCCGTCGTTGCAAGACGGCCGTTGCGCACACGCACGGTCGTCGCGGCGGTCACCGACTCCAGCGGCGCCGACGCCAGATGCTGACCGCTGCGTTGCAGCTCTTCGACATAGTTCAGCGTCTCCTGGCGCAGCGCCGTCCACTGCTCGCGCGTCAGTGCATTGAGCTTGGATTCCTCTTCATAGGCCAGGCAGATGTATCTCATGGCGGAATGTTCCTGGGTCTTGGTGGTCTTGCCTGTAGTCGAATCACCAGGCACGAATTCGACAACGGGCGATCTTCAGGCCTTCAGCGTGCGGATCGGTCGCACTTCAATGCTGCCGACGCGCGCCGGCGGAATGGTCGCCGCCAATTTCAGGGCCTCATCCAGGTTGTCCGCGTCGATCAGATAGAACCCGGCGAGCTGTTCCTTGGTCTCGGCGAACGGGCCGTCGGTGATCGTGACCTTGCCTTCACGCACCCGCAGCGTCGTCGCGGTATGCACAGGCTGCAGCGCTTCAGCGGATACCAGATGGCCGCTGGTCTGCATCGCAGTCCCGCAAGCCATGCACTCGCGATCGTCCCAGCCTTCGAGGCGGGCTTCGTCGCTGTAGACCAGACACAGATACTTCACGGTTCACCCCTGCTTGATGATTTGTTCGCCTGCCGGATCTCGCCAGCATCTCTGGCCGTTTGCAAGTAGTCGAACGGCTATCACGGATTTCGACAGCGAAGACAGAAAAGCACTCAGGCAACAAAAAACCCCGCACGAATCCGCACGAGGCTGGTTGAAACAAGCTGCTGACGCGTTACTCGGTCTTGGCTTCGCCGTCGACCGCGGCGTCGGCACCGGCCTTGGCATCGACCGTTGCATCAGCCTTGACCTCGACGGCGGCTTCGGAGCCGGTCACGGCACCGACGGTCCCGGAAACCAGGCCGCCGACGGCGTTCAGGCC
>JALYJV010000466.1 GCA_030775105.1 Pseudomonadota bacterium
TGCTGTATCACTTCCTGGCCAGCACCACCAACGGCACCTCCGGTAACGCCTCGTTCGGCATGACCTCGGGCACCAACGGTTGCTCCGTCGACGGCAAGCTGACCTACGGCGGCAAGGCATGGTCAACGCCATGCTGGACCAGTTCTCGGCTGACGTTGCAGTCGGCCAGGGCAATGCCCTGACCGCCGTCGCCGTCGCCTACGGCGTCGCCAAGGAAGATCACGCTGCATTTGCAGAACTGGCACACGCGAACTTCTCGACCCTGTTCCCGAGCGAAAGCGTGACCTCCGACCAGGTCACCGAATCGCTCGAAACGCTGATGAAGAGCGACGCTCAGCTGGCCAAGTACGTCAGCTAATCCCGCGACGGCGCGCGCAAAGCGCCAGTCCGGTTGTCCTGTAGGGCCCGGCATCGCAAGATGCCGGGCTTTTTGTTGGCACTTGAATCCATGCACACCATGCGTGCCCTCGCCACTGTCCTTATCGCCCTGCTTGCGCTGCAGTCGGCCCCGAGCTGGTCGGCCGATGATCCGTGGGCGCAGGCCGAAGAGGGCCAGCTCTGGCAGCGCAAGGAATGGCTGACGCTGGTTCACTACAAGGCCGGTGAAGGTCTGAGCGCAGGGTCCTGGCAGAGCCAGGCCGACGATGCGCGCTTCTTCCTCGCTGAAACCGGACCGCAGGACCCGCGTGCTGAACTGCAAGCCACGCTGGCTGCCTTCGCCGCGCCAGCCGAGCAGGGCAACGAGCACGCGCAATGCCGTTTCGTCGCGCGCCTGAACTGGCTGCGCAGCGAGCTTGATCTGGGCGATCTGCCGCAACCCGACTGTGCCGAGTACCGGGAGTTCCGCAGTCTGGTCACCGCCAGGCGGACGGTGCTGGTGTTCCCGTCCTATTACCTCGGCAGTCCCTCATCGATGTTCGGCCACACGCTGCTGCGCCTGGACTCAGGCGAGGCAGACGGCGGCACCGAGTATCTGTCGTCTGCGGTCAATTTCGGCGCCGTGGTCGACCCTGACGACAGCGGGCTGTTCTATGCCTTCAATGGACTGACCGGCGGATACCCCGGCCAGTTCGCCGTCGACCATTACTACAAGAAAATCCAGGAATACAACGAAGGCGAAAACCGCGACATCTGGGAATACTCGCTGAACCTCAGCGAGATCGAGACCGAGCGCCTGATCCAACATCTGTGGGAGCTGCGCGGCATCAAGTTCGCGTACTACTTCTTCGACGAGAACTGCTCCTACCGCGTGCTCGAGCTGCTCGAATTCGCCCGTCCCGGCGTCGATCTGACCAGCGCCTTTCCGCTGACCGCGATCCCGATCGACACCGTGCGCTCGGTGCAGCGAGCGGGCATGGTGCAGGACAAGCGCTTCCGCCCCGCCAACGGCACAGTGCTCAAGCAGCGACTGGCCGGCATTCCTTCTTCGCTGCATGCAACGGTTGTGGAGTTGAGCCAATCGCCCGAACGGCTGGGCGACGCCGATCTGCAGGCGCTGGACCCGGCGATGCGCGCCCGCGTGATTGAAGCGGCGTACAAATACCTGCGTTACTCGCAGACGAACGCCGCACGCGACCCGACGGTGGCGCGACGCAGCTTCCTGCTGTTGCAGGCCCTGCAGCAGGCCGCACCCGATCTGCCGCAGAACGACAAGCCGATTAACCCCGACACCTCGCCGGATCTCAGCCACGGCAGCCGTCGCCTGGCCGCCGGCGTGTGGACCGAAGAAGATCGTGAATACCTCAGCCTGAGTCTGCGCCTGTCGTTGCACAGCCTGCAGGAGAATCGCAACGGTTTTCCGGCCGGCGCGCAGATCAACCTCGGCAACTTCGATCTGCGCATCGAGGATGACGGCAACGCCGACCTGAATCGCTTTGACGTCGTCGACATCGTCTCGCTGGCGCCGCGCAACCGCTTCTTCAAGCCACTGTCCTGGGCAGTGCGGACCGGTGTCGAACGGCAGTGGACCGGTGGCCGCGAGCATCGGGTCGCGCACGTGAATGGCGGCGGCGGCGTGACCACCACGCTGTTCCCGGGCGGATTGATCTACGGCCTCGCCACCGCGCGGCTTGAGAACAACTTCGGCTTCGACGATCCGGTGCAACCCGCCGTGGGTGTGCGCACTGGCCTGTTGATGGACGCCGGTCTGCTGACGATGCACTGGGAACTCGGCGCCGAGAAATTTGCCAATGGCGAGGAACGCGTACGCGTCGACATGCAGAACAATCTGCGCCTGTCGCGCAATCAGGCGCTGAATCTGGAAGTGCTCTGGCGCGACCAGGAGCCGGACGACACGTTTGCCGTCGGGCTGCGTTACCAGTACTACTATTGATGCGCATGGTTTTCCGACACGCGCGAATTCTGTTGCTGATCCTGTGCACCGGACTCACCGCATGCACATCGATATTCGTACATCCGGATCGTGTCGCCTACCTGCAGCACCGTCCGCTCGGCACGCCGGTTGAAGATGTCTGGATCGCGGCGCGCGATGGAAACCGGATGCACGCGCTGTTCATGCCTCCGCAGGGCGAACGCCGCGCCACCGTGTTGTACCTGCACGGCAACGCCGAGAACCTGACATCGCACGCGCATGCGGTGAGCTGGCTGCCCGCTCAGGGCTACGCCGTCCTCGCACTCGACTATCGCGGCTTCGGACGCTCGGAAGGCGATGCGGACGTCGACACGATTCACGAAGACGCCGAAGACGCGCTGGCATGGCTCGTCGCGCAGGGTGCACCGGAAACCGGGCCGCTGATCGTCTTCGGTCAGAGCATCGGCGGATCGGTTGCCATTCGCACCGTCGCGCGTTCGCCGCTGCGCGAGCACGTTGCCGCGGTCGTCGCCGACAGCGCGTTCTCCAGCTACCGCGGCATCGCCCGCGAGAAGCTCGGCGCGGTGTGGCTGACCTGGCCGCTGCAATGGCCACTGTCTCTGCTCATCTCCAATCGCTACACGGCCATCGATGCCGTCGCCGACATCAGCCCGATTCCGCTGCTGCTGATCCATGGCGAGCGCGACTTCATCGTCGACCCCAGTCACTCGCAGCGGCTGTACGCGGCGGCGCGCGAACCAAAATCGCTGTGGCTGATACCCGAAGGGACTCACATCGATGCAGCCAACCGTCCGCCGGTGCGCGCGCGCCTCGTCGAGTTCCTCGACGGCATCGCGCAGCAGGCAAGCCAGAATTGAGTCCCTGATGCCGCTGCGATGCGGCATGATGCGGGTTCACGGTTATGCGGGTCGTTGCATATGCCTCAAGTCCATCCTCACGGCGTTCGTGACGCGCTGATCTTTCACGCAGCGTTTTTCACCGTCGCGATTCCGGTCGCGTTGACTGTGAGCGGGCCCGCGCTTGGCATCGCCCTGATCGCACTCGCCGCCGGCTATAACCTGCTGCTGCCGGCATTGGGCTACCTGCGCGGTCATCCGCACTGGCTGCGCCTGTGGGCCTTCCTGTTCGTCGTTTCACTCGCATTGCCCTGTGCGGACTGGATGCTGGTGCAGCGCATGCACACCCTGCAGTTCCCGGATCACGGCGCGCCGCGTCTTGGCGGTGTCGTGCCGGTGTACTTCATGGGCATGTGGGTGATGCTGCTGTGGCCGGTGTGCTGGCTCGCGCTCGCGACGCGCAGGCCGTATGGGATTGCAGCCCTGCTTGCGCTCTGCGGTTTCGTGCTGTGGGAGTGGGCCGCTCGTCCGCTCGCCTTGTGGCATGCGGTTGACGTGAAGATGGTCGCGGGTTTCGCGCTTTATCCGCTGATCCCCGAGATGCTGCTCACCATCGCCGCACTGTGGCTGTGGACCACTGTTTCGCAGCGCAGCGTGCTCACGCAAATCGCCGCTGCGCTGGCAGTGCCGGTCTTTTACGCCGGCGCACTGTCGCTCGCGTTGACGTGGATCGGTTAGCACGACTGCTTCGTACCGGAGTTCTCAGATGCGCGCCTTTCGCTACTACGACTTTCTGCTCGCCGGCATGGTTGCGGTGCTGCTGTGCTCGAACCTGATCGGGCCGGGCAAGGTCTGCACGATCACGCTGCCGCTGTTCGGTGATCTGTCGTTCGGCGCCGGCAATCTGTTCTTCCCGGTCGCTTACATCTTTGGCGATGTCCTGACCGAGGTGTACGGCTATGCGCGCGCACGTCGCGCGATCTGGGCCGGCTTCGCCGCGATGATCTTCGCAACAATCATGTCGGCCATTATCGTCAACATGACACCGAGCCCGAACGAACCCTGGAACGCCACGCTGCAGCCGGCACTGGAAGTCGTCTTCGGTAACACCTGGCGCATCGTTGCTGCGAGCATGCTCGCGTATTGGGTTGGTGACTTCATCAATTCCTACGTGATGGCGAAGATGAAAGTCTGGAGCCAGGGCCGTCATCTGTGGATGCGCACGATCGGCTCGACTGGCTGCGGCCAGGCCGCCGACTCGCTGATCTTCTACCCGCTCGCGTTCTACGGCATCTGGACCAACGACGCGCTGATCGCCGTCATCATCTTCAACTTCGCGATGAAGGTCACGGTCGAGGTCGTATTCACGCCGCTGACCTACTTCGTCGTCAATCGCCTCAAGCGTGCTGAAGGCGTGGACATCTACGACATAGATACCAAGTTCACGCCGTTCTCGCTCAGAGATTCCGGGAGCGCGAAGTTTTTGTGATGATTAGCGACAATTAACTCGATATCTACTTTGTAAGTCTTTTCCTTACAAGAATCTACAAGGCCGTGTTGCCCCGCTAAAGTCAAGAAGCACCACTTCGGTTTGGCCTTGTGCTCTAAGCGGCGGCCTGAAAGCTCATCGTCACGCCAAGAGCGTGGAGAATCTTCGCTACAGTCTGGAACTCAGGCTTGGCGCCGTCAGAAAGTGATTTGTAGAGGCTCTCTCTACCAACGCCTGCAGCCTTCGCCACAGCGGACATTCCTTTGGCTCGTGCGGCAATGCCAAGGGCGTGGACGAATTCCTCATAGGTGCCGGTTTCAACGGCATCGGTAAGAAACGCGGCGATCTCTTCGGGGCCGTCGAGATATTCGGCGGCGTCGAACTTGGTAGTCTTTGCGGCTTTCATAGGGTTATCCAGTTCTAGGCACAGTGCAGGGACAGGTATAAGTACATTTATCAGTTACGCGGTACGGCTTAAACAGCTTTGGCTAACTCCTTCGCCAGCTTGATGTCGGCACCCTGAGAGGACTTATCGCCACCAGCCAGCAAGATCACGATCTGCTCGCCGACCTTGTGAAGTACACGCGATAGCCTGGGCCGAAGGCTATGCGCAGTTCCGACACGCCACCGCCGACCGACTTTGAATCGCCGAAGTTACCAAACTCAATGCGAGCAATCCGGCCAGCCACAATCGCAACGCCCTTACGATCCTTGGGGCCCTTGAGCC
>JALYJV010000467.1 GCA_030775105.1 Pseudomonadota bacterium
GTCGGCAGGAACACGGCCACCAGGGTCAATGACGTGGCGATCACCGCAAGGCCGATCTCGTCGGCCGCTTCGATCGCGGCCTGCTTGGGCGGCTTGCCCATGCGCAGGTGGCGCATGATGTTCTCGACTTCGACGATGGCATCGTCGACCAGCACGCCGATGACCAGCGTCACCGCCAGCAGCGTCAGGATGTTGAGGCTGTAACCCAGCGCCGCCATGACCAGAAAGGTCGGGATGATCGACAGCGGCAGGGCGAGCGCCGAGATGATGGTTGCCCGCCAGTCGCGCAGGAACAGCCATACGACGATCACGGCGAGGATTGCGCCCTCGATCAGCATGCGCATCGCGCTGGTGTAGTCGGTTCTGCTGAAGTCGATGGTGTTCGAGATCTCGACGAACTGCACGCGCGGATGGGCGCGCCGCAGATCATCGACCGCCGCCTGTACGCCCTCGCCGGTCTTGACCTCGTCGTAGCCGCGCGCCCTGTACACATCGAAACTCACGACCGGGGTACCGTCGAGAACGGCAAGCTGGCGGCGTTCGCTGACGGTGTCCTTCACGGTGGCGACGTCGGACAGACGCAGGCGTCGCCCATCCATCAGCGGCAATGAAAGATTGGCCAGCTCTTCAGCACTGCCCGCCGAGCCCAGCGTGCGCACGGTCTGCTCTAGACCGCCGATGTCGCCGCGTCCGCCCGGCGCTTCGAGCTGCATGCTGCGCAACTGCGTGCTGATCTCACCCGCGGTGACCTTCAGGGCCTGCAGGCGCACCGGGTCGAGCTCGACGCGCACTTCACGCGAGACACCGCCGTTGCGACGGACCTGGGCGACGCCCTTGAGCTGCAGCAGCGATTTGCTGATCACGTCATCGACGAACCACGACAGATCGGCTTCATCCATGTCCGCGGCGGAGACGGCATAGGCCACCACCGGCAGCCCCGCGATGCTGACCCGCGCGATCACCGGCTCCTGCATTTCAGTGGGCAGCGTCGAGCGGATCCGGGTGACGGCATCACGCAGGTCGATCATCGCTTCAGTCAAGTTCTTCTCGAAGACGAACTCGACCATCATGCTGACGCTGCCGCTGTTGATGCTGGTCGTGACGTGCCGGACGCCGCCGACCGTCGAGATCGAGTCCTCGATCGGCCGCGCGACTTCGGCTTCCAGCTGTTCGGGCGATGCCCCTGGCAGCGTGGCTGTGACCGTGACAGACGGGAACTCGAGATCGGGAAAACTCTGGATGCCGAGGCCGCTGAACGAGATCAGGCCTGCCACCGTGATCATCACGAACAGCAGCAGCGTGGGCGTCGGCTTGTGGATCGCCCAGGTCGAGAAGTTCATGGCGTACCCGTCACCGCGGCGGTCACTTTGACGAGATCGCCGTGGCTGATGAATGCGCCGCCTGATTTGACAAAGCGATCGGTGGGCGCAATCTCGCTGAGGACTTCGATAGCGTCATTCTGACGCCGGCCGGTCCTGACCTTGATCTCCTGGATGCGGTCATCCGCACCCACCTTCATCAGGTACTGGTTGCCGTCGCGCAGCACGATTGCGCTTTCGGGAACACTGAGCGCGTTGCGTTCGGAGTGGATGAAGCGGCCGGTGACGTACATGCCGGCGGCGAGGCCGCTGTCGGCAGGCAGGTCGACGTACGCGATGCCGTTGCGTGTTGCGGCGTCCACCGTTGGCGAGCGCAGGCGCAAGGTGCCGTTGACGCTCGCGCCGCCGTTCAAGTCCACGACGGCAGGGATGCCGGTGTCAAGCTTCGCCAGTTGCTCGGCCGGTACCTCGGCGCGCCATTCCAGACGACCCCGACGCACGAGGCGGAACAGCTCTGTGCCGACCGCACCAATTGCCCCGACGGTCGCCGATCGCGACGAGATGACGCCGTCATCGGGTGCTACCACGCGTGCGTACTTCAGACGCAGCGCCTGCGCATCACGGAATGCTTTTGCCGCGGCCAGGCGCGCCTCGGCGACGGCAGCCTGGGTCCGATACTGGAATATCGCCTGCCTGGAGATTGCCGAGGTCGCCTCAAGGCTGTCGGCGCGCACCGCATCGGCTTTCGCGTTCGCGAGATTTGCAGCTGCTTCGGCGACCTGTGCATCGAGCTGAGCCAGTTCGGCGCGCAGCGAGTCCTCGCTGTAGCGCGCAAGGAGCTGATTCTTCCTGACGACATCACCGACGTCGACCAGCACTTCTTCCAGACGCACGCCGACGATCTCGGTACCGACGCTCGCCTCCTGCCACGGCGCGACTTCCCCGCTCGCAACCAGCGTGTCCGGCCAGCTGTTGCCCGATAACGACACCACTTCGACGGTCATGACCGGACGTTGGGCGGTGGCGTCCGCAGTCTGTGCACTGCACGCGGACAGCAGCGCAGCACCGATACCACCGATCAGGCAAACCGCGGATCTGCCGATGCCGGCGACAAGCCTTGTCTTTGAAACTGTACTCACGAATGAAGTCCTGGTTGCATTGCCATGCATCGAAATACCGCGCACTGAGACCATCCCGGCCAGACCACAAAGCCCATTTGATCTACATAACTCATAAAGAACCCGATCAGACCCGATCCTGGCGCGATCCGGCCCTGCTTCAGATCCCGGATCCGAGCCGGGACAGGGGCGACAAGATCAGCCAGTCGAGCATCTTGGCGACCTGTTCCGCCGGCACCTTCTCGGGTTGGCGCAGCCACCAGGACAGCACTTCGACCGTCGAGGTCGCGGTGACGATCACGCCCAGTTCTGCCGGAATCCAGCCCTGTGAACGCGTCGACGCGATCTCCATCGATACCCTCACCAGCTCCTCGCGCACCGCCTTCTGTGCGCCGCTGGTGAACAGTGCGGACCAGATCTCGCGGTTCTCTTCCACGTAGCCACACAGCGCCAGGCACGAGGCCCGGCTGTCGACCTGATCGAATGCCGGCAGCGCCCGCGCGACGACCTGGCGTACCTGATCGACCGCAACGTCCTCCAGCAGCGACTCCTTGCTCTCGTAGTGGCGGAAGAACGTCGCGTAGCCCACGCCGGCCTCGGCAGCGATCTCGCGGACAGTGATCTGCTCGAATGGACGCAGCTCGATGAGCTGCAACAGCGCGGAGGCAAGGGCAGCGCGCGAGCGCACCATGCGCGCATCCGTGGCGTTTGACGCCCGTGGACGGGCCTGATTATGATCCATGTGTATCATATGTCGACAGTGTATCCCGCAAATCCCGGCTTTGGTAGCACCGAGCAAAGATGATCTGGAGCTGCATCGGCGCCCCGGGCGATTCGGGCCTGCAGGAACTTCTTTGAAGTTCCGGGCATCCCTGTATCGCCTGCTGAATCGAATCAGTCCGTTTCCACCCCAGAGCCGACCCATCAATGCGCATCTTCCCCGCAGTACTGTTCGCGCTCGCCGCCGCTCTCGCGCCGCCAGCGGTCACGGCCAGTGAAGCCGCCTGGCAGCAGCAGAAGGACAAGGACGGCATCCAGATCCACACGCGCCCGGTCGCGGGCTGGACGATTAACGAGGTGCGTGGTGTCACCCGGATCGACGCGCGTCTGTCGAGCATCGTCGCCGTGCTGGAGGATCCGCTTGCCACTCCGGAACTGGCGGATATCGTCGAGCACTCGGAAGTCCGCGATCGCGAGAGCGCGACGCGGTATCAGATCTATTCGATGATGAAGATGCCCTGGCCGGTCAGCGATCGCGACATCCTCAACCAGCGCGAGATCAGCCAGGACCCGAAAACGCATACGGTCACGATCACGGACATCGCGACCGCAAACCTGATGCCGCTGAACAAGGACTACGTGCGCATCGTGAAGTCACGCCAGCAGTGGACGCTGACGCCCCTGGCTGCCGGCGGCGTGCAGGTGGAGTCGCTGCTGCTGTCCGACCCGGCCGGGCCGATTCCGGCGTCGATCATCAACGCGATGTCGATCAGCACGCCGTTCAACAGCCTGAGCAAACTGCGGGAACTGGCACTACGCCCGAAATACGTCAACGCCAGCCTGCCCCATATCGCCGAGGCGGCAGACACCGCGACGTCGGCGATCCGCTAGGACCTCGCGGTCACGTGTGCAAAGGATCTGCGGACACCGCCTGATGGGTTGCGGACGGGACCAGCGACAGCTTCCCGTGCCTTGACTGGATGTCCCGGGCGACTGCGGGGAGCTGCTCAAGGCTCACGGCCTTGGACATGAAGAAGCCCTGAACCTCGTCACAGCCGCGCGCGCGCAGGTACTGCAACTGTTCAATGGTCTCAACGCCTTCAGCGATAACGGTCATGCGCAGGCTCTTGCCCATCGCAATGATCGCGCTGACGACCGCGGCATCGTCGGAGTCCACATGCAGATCGCGCACGAAGGAGCCATCGATCTTGAGCTTGTCGATCGGGAAGCGCGTGAGATAGCTGAGGCTCGAATATCCGGTTCCGAAATCATCCACCGCAATGCTGACACCCAACTTGCGCAGTTCCTTGAGTGTGGCGATGGTATCTTCGCGGCTTTCCAGCAGCAGGCTCTCGGTAATTTCGAGTGTGAGATCCCTGGCTGCCAAACCACTGCCAGCGAGCGCCTGCTGAACGGTCTTCACGATGTTCTGCCCGCGAAACTGACGTGGCGACACGTTGACCGCCAGAGTCAGCGGTTGCCCGAGTTGCTCCTGCATGCGCCGGATATCGTGGCAGGCCTTGCGCAAGACCCATTCGCCGATCGGCGCGATGATGCCGGACTCCTCGGCCAGGAAGACGAAGTTGCTCGGCGCCAACGCACCGCGCACTGGATGAGTCCAGCGCAGCAAGGCCTCCACGCCAACCACCTTGCAGTCGTGAATACTGACCAGAGGCTGGTAATGCAGCGAGAATTCTTCGCGCTCCAAGGCGCGATGCAAAGCGTTGGTCAGCGCCAAGTGCTCTTCCGGTTCGCGCAGCATGTCCGGGTTGAACCACTGGTGATGGCCGCGGCCGTGCTCCTTGGCGTGATACATCGCAGTGTCGGCATTCTTCATCAGTGTCAGCGCATCGAGTCCGTCACCCGGATACGAGCAGACACCGATGCTGGGGGTCAGCACGAGTTCCTGCTTGCCGAGCATCATCGGCAATGACAGCTGACGGACGATCGCGTCGGCAACGCGCTCGACATCGCTGCGACTCGCCACGTCGGTCAGCAGCACAACGAATTCATCACCACCCATGCGCGCCACTGTATCGGCCTTGCGCACACAGTCGCGCAGCCGGTCCGCGACCATCAGCAGAATCTGATCGCCGACGTGATGACCCATGGAATCGTTGATGCGCTTGAAGTGATCGAGGTCGAGCATCATCACGCCGAGCATTCGCTTCTGCCGCTCAGCGGTGACAATCGCCATGTTCAGGCGGTCCTGCAGCAGTACGCGGTTTGGCAGCTTGGTCAGTGAATCGTGGTGCGCCAGGTGCTGGATGTGCGCCTCCGCAATCTTGCGCTCGCTGATATCCTCGATCATCGCGACGTACTCGCGCCGCTCAGGATGCGGCATGCGATTGATCGCGAGGTCAATCGGGAACTGGCCACCGTCGCGACGCAAGCCCGTGCTTTCGCGGCGCAGACCGATCAGATCCGTTTCCTCCAGCTTCTCGAAATCAACCTCACCGCGAAGCTGTGGCGGTACCAGCATGCGGATGTCGCCGCCGATCATCTCCCTGGCTGACCAACCGAACATGCGTTCCGCAGCAGGATTGAAAGATTGCACGACACCGCGCTCGTCGACAGTGATGATGGCATCGATCACGCCGGCAACGATCGCACGTTGAGTCGTCTCTGCCGCACGGTAGCGGGTTTCCGAGGCCTTGAGCGCCGCTTCCGCTGCGCGGCGCTGGGTAACGTCACGGAAGCTCCAGACGCGGCCGACGATTTCACCGCCAACGAGATGGCCTCGCGAGTAGCGCTCGAAGATCTTGCCATCCTTGAAATCGAGCAGATCCGTTTCTACTGCCTTGGGATCTTCGTACAGCTCGCGCACTTTGCTGAGAAAGCCATCAGGATCTTGCAGCTGCGACAGCACAGACGCCAGCACCAGCTTCTCGTCCAGGGTCCGCGCGATCAGCTCCGGGATCTGCCACATCTCGATGAACTGTTGGTTGTAGCTGACGATCTTCGCATTGAGATCGACGACGAGGATGCCATCGGCAGTCGACTCGAGGGTCGCAGTCAGCACCGACAGCGTGCGGTTCAACTCGGCTTCCGCCTGCTTGCGCGCAGTGATGTCACGAATGGCGCTGGTGACCATGACTTCGTCGCCGACGCGCAATGGGCTCAAGCTGATCTCAAGCGGAAACTCGGACCCGTCCTTGCGCCGCCCGAACAGCTCCCGACCTTCCCCCATTGCGCGTGCGCGCGGCGCCGCGATGTAGCCATCACGATGCCCCACATGATCGTGGCGCAGCCGGTCCGGAATCAGAAACTCCACCGGCTGCCCCACCAGCTCCTGCCGCGAATAGCCGAACAGCGTCTCGGTCTGCGAGTTGATGAGTTCGATGCGCCCACCCTTGCCGACGATGACCATCGCATCCGGCGCAGACTCGACCAGACCTCGAAAGCGCTCCTCGCTGACGCGCAACTGCGATGTTCGCTCGGCGACGCGGCCTTCAATCTTCGCGGTCCGGCCCACCAGCACCAGCAGCAGGATGCCCATCAGCGCAGTCAGGAACATTCCGGCGGCAAGCACCAACCAGGTCGCCCAGGATCGGTGCGCGACCAGGTAACTCGCCGGCAAGCTGTACTGCAGATCCCAGTGCCGCTGGCCGACTTCAATCGGCACCGCATAGTGGAGGCC
>JALYJV010000468.1 GCA_030775105.1 Pseudomonadota bacterium
CGACGAGCCGACCGACACAGCCGGTGAACAGGCTGATGGTTTCCTGCTGCGTTGCTGCGGGCGCGGAAGGCAGCGCGCTGTAGCGGCGTTCAGGGATCAATGACTCGAGGCGCGCGATGCGTCCGCGACCGAGGACAGCACTCGCGCGGATCAGGTGCTGGATGCCGCTGCTGCGGTACAGCCACAGCAGCGCCTGCAACACGTGCAGTCCGATTGAAGACGACAGCACGGCGCCGGTCAGTCGGGTGATGCGCGTGCGCTCGGGCTTGTGCGTTGCGAGCAGCGCGCGACCGGCATCGATCAGTTCACCGTAAGGCACCTTGGCCGGGCACACGCGCTCGCAGGCACGGCAGGACAGGCAACCATCGAGATGCGCTTCGAGCGCGGGCGTGACGCTGAGTGCACCCATCGCCAGACCCTGCATCAGCGAGATGCGTCCGCGCGGCGAATCGCCTTCATGCTGTGTCTGTCCATAGGTGGGGCAGTGCGGCAGGCACAGGCCGCACTTCACGCACAGGTCAGCCGCGCCCAGCGGAAACGCGGGGCTGTGTGGCGCTGGAGTCTGGATCGGCGGCAGAGCGTCGTTCATGGCGTCCTATAATACGCGGCAGTCCCGGCCTGTCCGGGCTGATCAAAACAACAGACAACGGAGAAGTTAAGGATGATTCGTCGCAGCCTTCTGCTGGTGGCCTGCCTGGCCGCCGCTCCTGCACAGGCCCAGTGGGCCAACGAAGTGTCGCTCGGTTATCTGGCGGCCAGCGGCAACACCGAGACCGAATCGCTGAACGGCAAGGCCACGCTGGTCTACAAGACCGATCAGTGGACCAACACCTTCACCGGCCTGGGCGCGTACAGCACCGAGCAGGACGACACCACGGCGGAACGCTATGCGGCATCAGACAAGTTCGACTGGAATCTGTCTGAAGTCGACTATCTGTTTGCTGCGGTCGACTGGGACAAGGATCTGTTTGGCGGCATCCGCGAGCGCACTTCGGAAACCGTGGGCTACGGCCGCCATGTGCTGACCGGTCCGGAACACCTGCTGGACCTGGAGATCGGTGCCGGTGCGCGCCAGAGCGAGCTCAACGGCACGCGCGATAACGAGGACGACATCATTGCCCGCGGCTCGGCGAAGTATCAGTGGACGATTTCCGAAACCAGCCAGTTCGTGCAGGCGCTGAAGGTCGAGACCGGCGACTTCAACACCTACGTCGAATCGGTATCCGAGCTGAAGCTGGCCATCGTCGGAGATCTGTTCGCCGCACTGTCGTACACGGTGAAGCACAACTCCGAGGTGCCGGATACTTCTGAAAAGACCGACACCTACACCGCCGTGAGCCTCGCGTACAACTTCGGATCGGAATGAGCCACTACCGTCACCACGTCTTCTTCTGCTGCAACCAGCGTGCGCCGGGAGAGCGTACCTGTTGCAACGACAAGGGCGCGACGCGCGTGCGCGACTACGCCAAGCAGCGCGTCAAGCAGCTCGGTCTGAACGGTCCGGGCAAGGTCCGGATCAACCAGGCCGGCTGTCTTGAGCGCTGCGAGGAAGGGCCGTGCATCGTCGTCTACCCGGACGCGGTCTGGTACCGCTATGTCGACGAAGAAGACGTGGATGACATCATCGAGCAGCATCTGCAGAACGGGCAGATCGTCGAGCGCCTGCGGATTCCTTAGGGGCTGAACATCTCTCCGTTCGCCTCGAGTGGCGCCCCTCGACGGAGTTCGGGACAGGCTCCGGCGCTGTATCGAGAGGCCGCCAATGGAGCTTAGGTGTCTCGATACACCGGCTTCGCCGGCACTCGACACGAACAGGTTATCGCTGTGCCGAGGGTTCTTACAGAATCGGCAGATCGATGCCCAGCGGCGTTTCGTCCTTTTCTTCAGGTGCGGCTTCAGCTTCGGGTTCGGTGACGGCAACCGGTGCCGTTGCCGGTTCGCCGGTGATCCACACCAGCATGTCGAAGTAGGTGCGGATGTTGCCGACATAGGTGCGCGCTTCGTAGCCGCGGGCGTAGCCGTACTTGGTCTTGCTATGCCACTTCGGTTGGGTTAGCAGTGGCAGCCGCTCGCGCACGTCGAGCCAGCGCTTGGGGTCGCCGCCCTGCTTCTGCGTCAGGTCCATGACGTCGAGCAGATGGCCGTAGCCGATGTTGTATGCGATCAATGCCAGCCAGCTGCGATCCGGCTCGACGATCTCCTGTGGCAGCTTGTCCAGCAGCATGCGGTAGTAGCGCGCGCCACCGGCGATGCTCTGCGCCGGATCTTCACGATTGGCGACGCCGAGGCGCTGCGCAGTGGCGTTGGTCAACTGCATGATGCCGCGCACACCCGTGGGGCTCACCGCTGTGCGGTCCCAGTGCGATTCCTGATAACCGATGGCCGCCAGCAGGCGCCAGTCCAGGCCGGTGCGCAGGGAGGCTTTTTCGAACGCGCTGCGGTAAGCCGGCAGGCGCGTTTCGACGTGGCCGGCAAGGGTCAGAGCGCCGAGCGCACCGACCTGCTGGACGTGACCGAAGTAGCGGTCGCGCAGGCGCGACATCTCTTCCTGGCCATAGGCTTCGAGGAAATTCTCGGCGGCCGCGAGCAGGCTGTCATCGCGCGTTGCCGAAACTGCCCAACCGAGTTGCCGGGCGCTGCCGACCGGAAACGCCACACGCAGGTTCGGGTAATAGCGTTGATTGATGGCGACCAGGTCCGAGTTGGCGATGGTGAAATCAATCGTGCCTTCGGAGACCGCCAGCAGGAGCTCTTCAGATTCCTGGTCCGGGGATTCCTGCCATGTCAGGTTCGGATAGGCCTCGGGATCCAGTTCCTGCAGACGCTCGGCGGCCACACTGTGCGCCGGCACGCGCAGGTTTCCGCTGACATCCGCCAGTGCTTTCGGCTTCCTGGTGCCCTTGCGGTAGACCAGCATCGGCGCCACCGCCTGCAGCGGGCGGGTGAAACGCAGGCCGCTTCCGGGGTCAGGCGTGATGACGACGCCGGCCGCGGCCAGATGCGCGGCGCCGTCTTCGACCAGGCGTGCCGCCTCCTTCGGATTGGCGACGACCTTGACGTCGAGCGGTACGCCCAGCTCGTTCGCGAATTGGGCGGCCAGATCATACTCAAAGCCCACCGCGTCACCGCCGGGGCCGATGTAATAGGTCGTCGGACTGTTGACCGTGGCAATGCGCAACACGCCGAGCTGGCGGATTTCATCCACCATGGACGCCCGCGGCGAGCAGGTCGAAACCAGGGTAACCCAGGTCAAAACCAGCAAAAATGGCCCCAACCGCCACAGTCGCAGCAGCGATTTCCATCCAAGGATAGGTTTCGCGGTCGGGTTCATTTAGAATGCGCGCCCTGAACAGCAGGGCTTTCGGGCCAACGCTAGCACAACAGGTACTGCAAACAGGTTCTGAATACCGCCAGAAGGCGTCATTCCGGGCTGGCCGCTTCGACCCGGCGCAGTATCCGCGAGTTCACGGAGAGGTGGCAGAGTGGTCGAATGTACCTGACTCGAAATCAGGCGTGCGTGCAAACGCACCGTGGGTTCGAATCCCACCCTCTCCGCCATTTGCAATGAAACCCCCGCAAGGGGGTTTTTTGTTGGCGGAGAGGGGGGGAATTGAACCCACGGTAAAAACGATTGATCGGGTTCGACCGTCGCCGCTTGCGGTGATGGCGAGAGCGCAGCGAATCCGCAGGACGGCCAGCGTGCTGACCGCAATCCCACCTTCTCCGCCATATGATTGGGGGCACTGTTAACAGCAGTGGCCCTTTGTTTTGGGAATGATTTTTTCGCAGGTCTGGCTAAAGGATGAATCGCTGCCCAACGCGTTTTCGCTGGCAGAGTTCAGTGAAAGTTCAGTGCTGCTCGTCTATCAAGAATGCCTCCCCCAGTTTCAGACGAGGCAGTCATGCATCAAGAAAACCTTCGCTTATCTCTTGCCGGCCTCGCCGCTGTTGGCTTGCTTGCACTCAGCGCGTGTTCCGGCAACAGTGGGGGCAATGGCACAACCCAGTTCAAGCTCGCCGTTGCCGACGCGCCGGTCGATGGTGCTGAGGCAGTGGTGGTCAAGTTCACCGGCGTTGAATTGCTCGGCGCCGATGAAGACCCGGTGCTGATCGAGTTCACCGCTCCGAAGACGATCGACCTGCTGAATGACAGTGGCACCGCATCGGCAGTGCTGTTCGACGTGCCGATTCCGTCCGGCAGCTATACGCAGATCCGGCTGCTGGTCGTCGCCGATGGCAATCCGCTGGATTCGTACATCGACCTTGCCGATGGTAGCCGGCAGGGCCTGCGGGTGCCGAGCGGCAGCCAGACCGGGCTGAAGCTGGTGTCGGGCTTCGAGGCGCCGAGCGGTGGCGTTGCGAACTTCACGGTCGATTTCGATTTGCGCAAGGCCGTCACCTGCCCGCCTGGGCAGAATGGTGTGTGCCTGCTGAAGCCGGCGCTGCGCCTGGTCAACAACGACGAAGTCGGAAATGTTCAGGGCGTCGTGAGTGCAACGCTGGTGCCGGAGGGCTGCACGCCGGGCGTGTACATCTACGGCGGTACAGTCGCAGCTCCGGAAGACAACAACAGCACGGCGGCGAATCTCAGCGCACAACCGATCGCTTCCAAGGTTCCGGTCGTCACTGCGCAGTCCGAAGGCGGTTACTACTATCAGCTGACCTTCCTGCCGCCGGGCAGCTACACCGTCGCCTTGACCTGCGGCGCCGCATTGGATGATCCGGATCAGGCCGACGTGGAAGTGACGTTCGATCCGATCGTCAGCGGCATCGCGGTGACCAGCGGGCAGACGGTGACGGTCGACCTGCCGTAGCCGTTTTCGCCTTAAGTGTTAACACCTCTCCGTTCGTGTCGAGTGGCGCACGCTTGCGCGCGATGTATCGAGGCGCCGGTGCTGCATTAGCGGCATCTCGATACACCTGCTTCGCAGGCACTCGATGCGAACGGGGTTTTGTTTATCCGAGTAGGCCAAAAACGCTCTGGGCACGCATTGCGTGAGCGGCGGCCATCTGCACATCGCTCAGTCCGGCCACGCGTCATTGGTGACGCGGATCGCGTAGAAGCCGCTGTAGACGTCGCTGTACCAGATCTCCTTGCGCTCGGGCACGAACTCCGGACTGGCCATCGCGTAGCCGCTGGCTTCGAGGTAGGGCGTCAGGCGCGGATGCATCGGCGCGTGGAAGTAGGCAACTTCGCGCGGGTTGTGCACGTCGCGGATGTCGAACACGCGCAGGCCGGACGCGATCATGCTGCAGGCGGCGATGGTCGGGTCGACGCGTGTCGGCAGGTTGCAGTAGTGGCCTGCATAGCCCTGACCGATGAAGTTGTTGCCCGGATCAGTGGCGATTTCGGCGAAGTGCTCGGGGTTGTGGACTTCGAGGCGCAGGTTCGAGGCGACCCTGGGATTCGTTTCGTCGCTGATGTCGATGATGCGTGCCGCGCCGACTTCACCGGCGCGCGCGAATTCGTCGATCTCCAGCAGGTAGGGCTTGCCCTTGCTCGTGAACGGCAGCGCGTTCTGCGGAATGCTCATCGGTGCCCAGGTCAGGCGCGAGATTTCGCGCACCACCGGGTCGGGCTTGCGCGCCTGGATTTCCGAGACATCGAGGATGATCAGTGCGCGGTCGACATTCGGGTCGGGCAGTGCGCAGGTGACCGCGAAGGCGCAGGCTGAGCCGGACAGTCCGACGCCGGCAAGGTAGGCGCGATTGCCGTCGGCGCTGATCGACAGGCCGTGCGAGGAGTACGGCATGGTCTTGAGTACGCGCGGTTGTTCCGGATCGCTGATGTCGATGGCGGTGAGTGTCGGCGTGCCGGGCGAGGCGACATAGAACGTCATACCGTCCGGAGACAGGCCGCTCTCGTGCCCGAACAGCGTCAGCAGCCGCGACGATTTCAGTACCGGCTGACGACAGTCCTGTGAAATGTCGTAGATATCGACGATGCCCGGCGCCAGCGCGGCATTGCCGGCGACGGAAACCAGCAGGCCGCGTTCCTTGCTGACCACCAGCGACTCGTGCGGCGTCAGCATCGCCACTGTCGACAGACGCGCAGTCAGCACCGGCTGCGCGGGGTCTGCCATGTCGAGCACGTTGACGCCGTTCTCGCCGTCGACGATGCCCAGCGGATACAACAGGGCGCTGTCGTAGTAGGCGCAGTCGTTGCCGGCGGCATCCACGTAACGTTCGACCTTGAAACCGGCGACGGTGCCGATGGCGTTGGGCACCACACGCGTGCCGACCAGTTCGGTATTGCAGGTATAACCCTCGGCGGCACGCCCGCTCTGGTGCTCGGCGCGACTGACCCGGCCCTGGATGCCTAGCTCTGGATTGGAGCCGGGTCCGCAGACGGCCTTCGGCGTGGCGTCGCCGGAAACCGGTGGCGGTGGAGTGGTTGGCGTGCTTTCTCCGCAGGCTGCGAGCGTGGCTACGGCGATCAGCAGCAGATTGCGAACTGCGCTTGTCATGGTTCCGGGTTCTCCTCGAGATGCCGCTCGAGTATACCGAGACGGTTTCCAGATCCATGCCGGGCAGTGGCAGCGACAAGCTGCCGCAGGCATCCGCAATTCGGCACAACAGAAAACCCCCGTGAGGGGGTTTCTGTTGAGTCAGCGCTCAGTGCTTGCGATCGTTGCGTTTGTCGCGTGGATCCTTCGACGTTGACGGCCCCAACGTGGTGGCCGAACTGTGTGACGGCGGATCGGATGCCGGGAACGAATCCTCGATCGCGTCATCCATCTCTTCCTGCTTCTTCGCGTTTGCCTGCGGCTGACGGGTTTCTTCGGATTCCGCGGGCTGCGGCTTGCGGGTCTTGATGGCGTCTTCGCGACCGCGCTGGTCTGGCGGCGTGCGGGGCTGGTTCTGCTGCTTCTGTGTCATCGGAGCACCTCCGTGTGTGGAACTACACCCTAGCTCTGGCTCACTGGCGTGGGCCTGAACCAGCAAGCGGCGTGCTCAGTACATACCTCGTTCGTCTGCGGTTCAGCGTGCTGTCGGCGTAGCGATCTGCCGCTCGAGAAAATCGATCAAGGTGATCGTCGCGACTTCGATGTACTCGGCGGTGATGTGGCCGTGTTGCTGCAGCGAGTGGCGCAGACAGGTCGTCGCCAGATCGACGCCCAGTGTCGCCGTGTCGATCGCCTGCTTCGGCAACGGATGCCCCGCGCGTTCCAGTACTGTCTCAATCAGCTGGCCGAGCTGCTGGATCGTCGTCGCGTAGATGCGATTGCTTTCGTCGGTGGTCGCCCCGCCGAGGGACAGCATCATGCCGATCGGATGAGCGTTGTGAACCTTGGCCGCCAGCTTGACCATGCGGCGGGTCAGTGTCTGCCAGGAATCGTCTGCGCGGCTGGCCGATTCTTCGCGCAGCGCGGTTTCGAGCAGGCCGAAATGGCGCCGCACCAGCTCATTGAGAATCGCGTAAGGGGTTGGGAAGAACTTGTAGATGCTGGAGCGGGTATAGCCCAGCCGCTGCGCGACCGCGGGGATCGAAAAGCCTTCAAGCCCCGACTCCGCAAGGATTTTCTGTGCGGTTTCGAGCACCAGTTCAAAGCGGTCGATGGCGCGCGACTGCTGCGGCTGGCGGGCCTGCGCGCGCGGATTGAGAGGGCCGGTCGTCATGTCGCCATGATCCCCTTGACGGCTAAAAGATACAAGTGTAACTTTATGAAAGTTACTTAAGTCACCAAATTCATGGAACGTGGTTCCGACGCACAATGGCCACCGCCACCGTGCATCAGCCCGTCCTTCCCGATCACTGCAACCTGCCGGAAACTGCGATGGATTCGACTGCCGAAATGAAGACCTGCCGCCTGGCCATCATTGGTTCGGGCTTTGGGGGCATCGGTCTGGCCTACTACCTGACCCGGGCGGGCATCACCGATTTCGTGATTCTCGAAAAGGCCGATGACCTCGGCGGCACCTGGCGCGAGAACACCTATCCGGGCGCGGCCTGCGATGTGCCTTCGCATCTGTACTCGTACTCGTTCGAGCCGCATTACCCGTGGAGCAACCGCTACGCGCCGCAGGCGGAAATCCTCGCCTACATCCGTCATGTCGCCAGCAAGTACGACCTCAATCGCTACATCCGCTACAGCGCGGAAGTCAGCTCGGCCGAGTTCGATGCACAGCACGGCCTGTGGGAAATCGCGCTCGCCGATGGCTCGAAGCTGCGTGCGCAGGCGATGGTCAGTGCGGTCGGTCAGCTGCATCGGCCGGCGATTCCGGACATTCCCGGCCTCGGGAAATTCGCCGGCAAATCCTTCCATTCCGCGCGCTGGGATCACTCGTACGACTTCAAGGGCAAGTCGGTTGCGGTGATCGGCACCGGCGCGAGCGCGGTGCAGTTCCTGCCGATCATTGCCGAGCAGGCGGCGCATCTCGATCTGCATCAGCGCTCACCGGGCTGGGTCGTGCCCAAGGTCGATCGCAAGTTCTCGCGCTTCGAGCGCTGGATGCTGGATACCTTCCCGATCATTCACGATCTCGATCGCCTGCGCGTCTACTGCATCACCGAAGCGCTGGCTTATGCCTACGACGGCCACAAGTGGGCCGAGACGCTTGTGACCTGGCTGGCGAAGATCCAGCTGCGCCTGCAGGTCAAGGATCCGGTACTGCGCAAGCGCTTGACGCCGAACTTCCCGATCGGCTGCAAGCGCATCCTGCTGAGCATGGACTGGTTGCGCGCGCTCGCGCGGCCGAACGTCGAAGTCGTCACCGAAGCGATCAAGGAAGTGACCACCGACGGCATCGTCAGCGCCGACGGCAAGGAGCGCAAGGTCGACGTCATCCTCTTTGGTACCGGCTTTGCGGCGACACAGTTCCTGACGCCGATGCGCGTCACCGGTCGCGATGGGCTCGATCTGCATGCGCAGTGGAAGAAGGGCGCAGAAGCCTATCTCGGCATGACCGTCAGCGGTTTTCCGAACTTCTACATGCTCTACGGCCCGAATACCAATGTCGGCTCGGGCTCGATCATCTACATGCTCGAATGCCAGCAGCGCTATGTCGTGCAGATGTTGCAGGCTGGCGAGAAGCAGGGCTGGGTCTACGCCGAAGTGCGCGACGACGCGCACGAGAAATACGTTACGGAGATTCGTCAGCGCAGTGCGGCGACGACCTTCGAAGGCGGCTGCCAGAGCTGGTACACCACCGCTGAAGGCCGCAACACGAACAACTGGGTCGGCCTGATGCGCGAGTTCAAGCGCCGCACCGCAAAGCCTGAGCTGACCGACTATCGGGTGACGACGCTGCCGGCGAACTGACGACGCAGGTCAGGCTGCTGCGTCTTCAGAATGCCCAATGTCCGAGCCGGAACAGCTTGGCAAAGACCTGCTGCAATACGAAGCCGGAGAGGATCAATGCACCGGCGACGGCCGCACCGAGCTGGGCGCGACCGGGGTGACTCGTATTCGGGCGTAGCCCCAGCAGCGGCGCTGCCATCAGACCCCACACGATCCAGTCATAGCGCACGACGCTGCGCCAATACGACTGGTTGTGCGACACGAAGATGATGCAGACGAGCGTCAGCGCAAGCAGCCATTCGCGGCGCCACGCCATCCACACCGTGGTTGCGCTCAGCAACAGCAATGCGGTCAGCGGCAGCACACCGAAGGTCAGCGCCGACTGGCTTTCCGACAACGCGTTCAACCGGATGCCGAGCGAAGCGTTGACCGCAGCGATCAGGCCTTCATCGAAGGTGCCTTGCGGCATCAGGAACTTCGCCTGCATTTCCAGGAACGCCAGCGGTGATCCGGCCAGATGCTGATTGAGCAGCATCCAGAGTCCTAGTGCCGGCAGCAGCGCCAGCGCATACCAGCGGCGCAGCAGCACCCAGCTCAGCAGCGAATAGCCGACGATGCGGACCGACGGTATCGCCAGAAACAGCAGCGAGCCGATCATCCAGTGCCTGGGTTTCAGCGTTCCGGGTTCGCGCAGTCCGAGATGGAGCGCGCACCAGAACAGCATCAGGAAAACCGCGTCCGAGTACGGCACGAATGCGAAGTAACTGGCCGGCGCGGACAGGAAGAACAGGAATCCGCCGAAAGGTGCGACCTGAAAGCGGCTGTAGAGCAGCTCTGCGCAGAGCATTCCGGCGATCAGGAATGCCACTGCATTGAGCAGGCATGCGGCCATGCCGAATGGCATGCCGCTGATGGACGCTAGCGCGCCGCAGAGATACGAGAAGCCCGGCGGGAAGACGAGGGTGACCGGCTGGGCCTGGTAGCCGATCCGCCAGATCTGCTCGTACCACTGGGCGTCCCAACGGAACCAGCCGCTGATCCACTGCGAAGGTGTTTCGGCAAAGCCGCCGGTCATCGCCAGCATCCACGCAAGCCACGCCGCGTAGAGCCCGAGGTAGATCAGCAGCCGCTTGAGCCAGGCCAACGAGCGTGGTGCGACAACGGGTGCCGGAGCTTCGCCTGCGGCAAGGTTCCCGGCACTGACACGATGATCCTGCAACGGGTTTCCCGGTGTGCGGATGTGCCGCTAGCTTTCCCAGATCACTGGCTGTTTCTTCTTGAACCATGCGGCCACGCGCGGCTCGTAATGCGCTTCAACGATGTTGCGACGCAGTTTCATGGTCGGTGTCAGGAAGCCGTTGTCGATCGTCCACGGCTCGTTGACGATCACGGTGAAGGCCATGTGCTCGTGCGGATCGAGACCTTCGTTGACCTGATCCATCAGGGTTTCGAGTTCATTCGCCACCTCTTCGCGCCGTCCTTCATCAGCGAGGGTCTTGCGGGTTTCTTCCGAGAGCAGCACCAGCGCAAACGTCTCGGGCTGATTCGAGCCACCGACGCAGACGGCTTCGATCAGCGGGCTGGCGCCGAGCTTGTTCTCGATCGGCACCGGCGCGACGTACTTGCCCTTGCTGGTCTTGAACAGGTCCTTGACGCGACCGGTGATCTTCAGGCGCTGCTTGTCGTCGACCTCACCCATGTCGCCGGTCATGAAGAAACCATCCGCGGTATAGCTTTCAGCTGTCTTCGCCGGTTCCTTGTAGTAGCCCATCATCTTCGCCGGGCTCTTGACCAGCACTTCGCCGTTGTCGGCGATGCGGCATTGCACTTCCGGATTTGGCGGGCCGACGTAGCTGGTCTTGGAATCGCCCGGGCGCGTGAAGTGCGAGTACGCAAAGTTCTCGCTCATTCCGTAGGCCTCAAGCAGGTCGAGGCCGAGGCTGCGATACCACTCGACGATCGCCGGCGGCAGCGGCGCCGCGCCGGTGAACGCAACGCGCACATGCTGCAGGCCGAGCTGGGTGAGGATCTTGAGCTTGATCTTCTTGCCCAGCACCGGAATCCTGAACAGCACTTTCTGCTTCTTCAGCGGCAGCTTGTCGCAGACGCCCAGATGGAACTTGGTCCACAGGCGCGGCACCGAGAAGAACATCGTCGGCCGCGCGCGACGCAGATCAGTGACGAAGGTCGCCAGCGATTCGGCGAAGTAGACGTGGAAGCCGACATAGGTCGAGTTGTTCTGTACGACCAAGCGCTCGGCGACGTGCGCGAGCGGCAGGTACGACAGCATGCGGTCGTCGACACCCAGCGTGAACAGCTTGTTCAGCAGCGTGCCGCAGACGTTGAACGAGCGGAAGCTCTGCATGACGCCCTTGGGCTGACCGGTACTGCCTGAGGTGTAGACAATGGTCGCAAGTTCGTCGAGGCCGCGATCCGGATTGCCTTTCAGCGGCGCGGACTGGGCAACGATGTCGTCCCAGGCTTTGCCTTCGATCTTCGGTGCAAGCGGCAGCGTGACGACGGGGAGGGCGGTCGGCACACCGGGTTTCATCGTCTCCCATTCGTCGAGCTTGCCGATGAATACCAGGCGCGCCTCGCTGTGTTCGAGGATGTAGCGAACCGTCTCGGCGTTGAGCGTGGGATACAGCGGCACGCTGACGTGGCCGGCCATCCAGATCGCCCAGTCGGCCATGATCCAGTGGGCCGAGTTCTTGCCGAGAATGGCGATATTGCTGCCCGCCGGCAGATCCAGTGACTTGAGGTACGTCGCCATGCGCCGCACCTGGTCGAGTGCCTGTCCCCAGGTGTAATCGACGACCTGGCCATTGCCGATCGGTTGGGTGAAGTGCACGGCGTCAGCGTGTGTCTGTTCCCATTGATACAGGCACGCAAGCGGTGTGCGCGCATCCAGTGCTGCCGTCATGCAAAACTCTCCTTCGCCGATTCCATTTATGTGTACTGGCAGCCGTCCTGCAGCGGACGCCACGATGCCCTGGGCGCATTTACGGCGAAAGCGTGGGAGAAAACAAGCGGCACAGGCGACTGGCGCTATGATCGGGCAGGGTGTTAAGCCGGGGGAGCCTACGCATGAGTGCTGGAGACAGTCAGATCGAGTTCCCGCGGCCGATGATCGGCGTGACCGGGCATCTGATCCTGTCGAGCATCGAGCGTGGCAATGTGGAGCGCCAGGCGCGCGCCTATCTCAGGCAGCTGTTCGCCAGCGAGCGCAGCTGGACCGGCATCCGCCTGCTGTCCGGCCTTGCGCCGGGCGCGGACCTGGTCCTGACCCAGTGCGTGCTTGATGCCTGCGCGCAGGCCGGTGTGCAGTGCCATCTGACGGCGGCCATCGTCGGTTCGGTCGAACAGTTGCTGGCGGACTGGCGCAATCGCATGCGCTCACTGGAGATCCGCACCGATGCCGCGACGGAATTGCGCGTCGAGACTGCGGTACGTGAGCTGATGACTCGTGCCGATCGCCAGTTCTTCCTCGTGTCCGGCGAAGGCGACGGTACCCATCGCTATCGCGAGCTGGCCGCGTTGCTCGCCGAGTCGACCGATGTGCTGCTCGCGGTCGTGCGTCCGGATCATGCCGGGCAGGCCGGCGGGTCCAGCGAGGTGCTGGCCTGGTGGCGCCAGCCCCAGCGCATACCCGCGCACTACCGGCTGGGTCGAGGGACGGCCACGACGACCGGGCGCAAGGTGTTCGTGATTGATCCGGGCAGCGGTGGTGAGGTCGACGATCGCGCGATCGCACTGAGCACCGAGAGCGCGGCGGTGAACGAAGTGCGCGATCGTCTGCGCGCGGGCAATCCGCTGTCCGCGAGTGATGCCGCCGCGCGTGCGCTCGAAAAGTCTGACGACAGCGTGGCCGTGCGCTACTGGTACCTGCTCAGCCTGGCCGCCAGTGGCGCGACCGGACGTGCGCTGCGGCGCTACGACGAACTGGCGCCGATCGAGGCCGAGCGCAGCGAAGACTGGCGCGCACTCAAGGGGCGCCTGCACAAGGATCTGGCGTTTGCCGGCATCGATGTCGACAGGAATCTGCGACTCGCGGCGCGCCAGTATGTGGACGCTTTTGATCACTCGGCCGGCGTGTTCTCCGGCATCAACGCCGCCAGTCTTTCGCTGCTGGCAGGGCAGCGCCCGCAGGCCGCCCGGCTGGCGCGCGAGATTCTCGACATGACCCGCATGCCGCCCGTCACCGCCGACGAGCGTGAGCTGTACTACTTCTGGGTGAGCGCAGCCGAGGCCAGTGCGGTGCTCGGTGATCTGCCGGCCTGCGCCGAGGCCTTGTCGGTTGCCGATCCGCTGCTGCGCGGTGATCTGATGACGCGCAGCCGCACCCGTGACCAGATTGCACGGGTACTCAAGGCGCGCGCGATGCCGGCGACGGTCATTGATACCCTGGCGATGCCGCAGGTGTACGTGCTGGAGCCCGGCGTCGGTCGCAACGCCCCGCCGATGCCGGACAATCTCGCTGCGGCGCTGAAGGATTCGCCGGTCTACGTGATGCTCGGCGAGCGCATGAACGTGAAGAGCGGCGGAATGGATCCGCTGAATCGCCTGCTGGCCGCAGGTGCACGCATCAATCTGGTTCATCCGGGCACACCGCGCCTGCGCGTGACCGCGGCGCTGCGCGAACGGGCCGAACACATCACGCAGATCACCGGCTTTCTTGGCGACGAAGGCGAATGGCGCCAGCGATGTGCGCACCGCCTGATGTGCGGGCTGGCCAGGCTCAATGCGCAGCGCCTGGGTGTCGAAGTACGCACACTGCAGATCAGGGACGGTGCGCGCGGCCGGCATTGGGTGATCAGCAACGAAGCGAAACAGCAGAAGCCGCGGCCGCCGGCGAGGCGCTGCATGGTCGGTCTGGTGTTTACCGATATGGTTGGCTTCAGCGTGCTGGATGACGAAGAAATCCTTGCCTACTGGACCATCGTCGTGCCGGCGCTGCAGAAGTGCCTGCGCCCGTACGGGGACCGGATCCTGCTGCAGCGGACCTGGGGCGATGCGCTGCATCTGGTGACCGTCGATGCACCCAGCTCGGCGCTGGTCGCCGATGCGCTGCTGCAGACGGTGCTCGATCTGCGCCGCCGCTTGTCTGGAAAGCTGGCGAAGCTGGAGATCCGCGTCGGCGTGCACTTTGCCCCGGCATGGCGCGGCGAGGATGCGGTGCAGGATTCGCGTACCTATTATGGCTCGCAGCTGTCGTTCGCTGCACGCGTCGAGCCGGTGACGCCGCCGGGGACTGCCTACGTGACCGAAGCCTGCGCGGCGGAACTGGCCATTGCCGAGGCGACGTCGTTCCGCGTCGAGTACGCGGGGGAAGTGCCGCTGGCCAAGCGCTATGGCACATTCCGGTTGTACAGCCTGCATCGCAGGAATCAGTGAAGTGCTGCGGCTCGGGAATGCTTAGAATTGCGCGCCTGCGCACCCAGCTTCCGTACTCATGCCGACCAAGAACCGCCTCTACCGCATCACCTTTATGAATCAGGGCCAGGTCTACGATCTGTATGCGCGTGAGGTCAGCCATGGCGGCATGCTCGGTTTCGTCGAGGTCGGCAAGCTGGTGTTCGGCGAACAGACCACGGTGGTGGTCGATACCAGCGAGGAGCGCCTGAAGCAGGAGTTCGAGGGCGTCGAGCGCTTCTATGTGCCGGTGCATGCAGTCGTGCGCATCGACGAGGTCACCAAGCGTGGCCCTGCACGCATCGTCGGCGGCACCGATGGCGGCTCCAAGGTGACGCCGTTCCCCGTCTACAACTTCGGTGGCGACGGCAAGAAGTGATGCGCTTCGCGATGCTGGGCTCGGGTTCCAAAGGCAATGCGACCCTGATCGAGGCCGACGGCACGCGCGTATTGATCGACTGCGGGTTTGCGCTCGGCGAGACCGAGCAGCGTCTCGCCCGGCTCGGCGTCGAGGCAGGAAGCATCGACGCGATCCTCGTCACCCACGAACACGGCGATCACCTCAGCGGCGTCGGCAAGCTGGCGCGCCGCCATCGCATCCCGGTATGGATGACGCACGGCAGCTACGCGGTCTGGAAGGATCCGGACGTGCCGCACAGCCTGCGCTTCAGCCCGCACCAGTCCTTCGACATCGGCGCGATCCACGTCGAACCCTATCCGGTGCCGCATGATGCCCGCGAACCCTGCCAGTACGTGCTCAGCGCGGCTGGTCTGCGCCTCGGCGTGCTGTCCGATTCGGGCCACATCACGCCGCACATGCGCGAGGTACTGTCCGATTGCGACGGCTTGATGCTCGAATGCAATCACGACCAAGAGATGCTGCAGAACGGGCCGTATCCAGACATGCTCAAGCGCCGCGTCGGCGGCCAGGCGGGCCACCTGTCCAATGCACAGGCCGCCGGAATGATGCGCGGCTATGCCTTCGAGCGCCTGCAGCACCTGGTGCTGACCCACCTGTCCGAGTCCAACAACACGCCTGAACTGGCGCGTCAGGCCATTGTCGAAGCACTCGGCGAGGACGCTGAGCGCATCGTCTGTGCTCAGCAGTCGCAGGGGCTGGACTGGCGGGAACTGGTGGTGGGCTGATCCCCCCGCGTAGCCCGGGTGAAACCCGGGGCCGTCGCTTGCCGACGGCTGGGATTCGCCGGACTTCGTCCAGGCTACGGAAGCTCAGGCGGTGCGCCGCCGGTCTGGGCAAAAACTCTTGCCCGGACCTGCGACTTTGGCGCCCCGGCCATGCGAAAATGACGCCCCCAAAAGGGCCGCCCCCGGTTTTGCGGCCCCGCTATCAGGAATCCCATGGCCGTTACCGTCCTGCCCGGCGCCGAATCCCTCTCGGCATTCCGTATTGCCCGCCTGCTGGAAAATCTGCGTCAGCACGCCCCAGCTCTGCAGGCAGTGGCCGTGCAGGACCTGTATCTGGTCGATGCCGAAAACGTGCCGGTCAGCGCGCTGCGCCAGCTGCTCGGCGACGGCCCGGCCGCGATCGCTGCGGCGGACCTGCTGCTCTATGTCGTGCCGCGCGTCGGCACGAC
>JALYJV010000469.1 GCA_030775105.1 Pseudomonadota bacterium
TCGGTGTCGCGGTTGGTGTCGCGGTCGGTGTCGCGGTTGGTGTCGCGGTTGGTGTCGCGCTGGAATCGCCGTCGTCCAGGAATCCCTCGACGACGATGGTAAGGCCAAGTGCGACAGCGACTATTGCGGTGATCTGCGCCGGCGTTAAGCCTGAGAAAGCGCCCACGGGGACACCATTCGCTGCCAGCAAAGCCGCTCCGGAGTCGGTAATCAGATAGTTGCCGTTCGGCAACCGCTCCATCAAGCGGTCCCTGACAGCTTCATCGACGGTCCGATTCATGCGCTTCGCCGCAGCCTCAGCTTCCTTCGGCAGAAGCTCACGCTCAGCACGAAGGGCCTGTGCGGAGGCAGCTTCAATCAATTGGATCCCGCCAAGCTGACTTCCCACCATGGCCGCAGCGAGAGTAGCGATTAACAACATCTTGTTCATGGAAGCCCCACCTACTGATGTTCCGACAGATCATTCAGAGTATCTGATTTGCCCAGCACTTGTGCAATATTGGGACGCGGCGTTGCCAGATCCCCCGGGGGTTCGGCGCCGCCGAGAAATAGTGTCAGCATGAAACTGGCGCTTTCGGCAATCAATCCGCGCTGCAGCTGAGATCTGTCGAGGCTGGCGGGGGCAAGATAGGCCTGAATACTCGCAGACCGCCGCGCCGGTTCAACTCCGAAATATGCCGCCGAATGGCCGATCAGCGGCGCCGCCTGATGCGGCTCGCGGCTAAAGGCAAGCTCCTGCGCGTGCGCCTTCTGCCCCAGAACCAAAAACAAGGCAGCCAAGCAGGCAAGCCTACTGTCAGACCTCATTCCTCCGCGGCGCTGCGCCATGACGAACCTGCTTTGGATTGCTTCTATATTCATAGGCTTGTCCGTACTGGTAGTGGTAGGTCGCATAACCTGCACCGCGCCGCCCAACCTGGTTGAAGATCGTCGCGCCCCGCACATCGATCCCCGGCATTGCGGGGCTTGTTGCAATCACGAAGTCTGTCTACCGGCGAGAGACCGTGCCCTCAACCGGCAGTTATTGTATCCATCACGCAGGCCCGAGAATGCAGCGCATCCCCCCGCCGGCTACTTCGTCTCAGGCCCGTAACTCTGATAGTGGTATGCATAGCCGTAGCCATACTTGGCCGAACCGGTCCCGGCCCTGCCCACCTGATTGAAGATCGAACCGCTGACCTTGATCCCCGCGTTCTGCAACCGGGATGCGGTGTCCTGAATCACGTTCATCGAATGTTCGCCGGCCTTCAGCACGAGCAGCGTGCTGCCCGCGACGCGGCCGACGATCGCCGCGTCCGTGACCGCGAGAATCGGTGGCGTATCAATCACCACGTAATCAAAGTTCTGCGAAAGGATGCCAATCAGCTCGCGGAAGCGGTCCGTCAGCAGCAGCTCGGCGGGATTCGGCGGAATCTGCCCCGTCGGTACCACGTACAGACCGTCGACAACCGTTTTGCGAAGAATCTCGCGCAGCTCGGCCTGCCCCGCGCAGTAGTCGGAAAGCCCCGGCATGCGTCCGCAATTGATGTACTCGTTGAGATGCCCGCGGCGAAGATCGGCATCGATCACGACAACCTGCTTGCCGGAAATTGCCAACACCGCGCCCAGATTGATCGACACAAACGACTTGCCCAATTCCGGGCCGGGGCCGGTCAGCATCAGCACATTGTTGGTCGCATCCAGCATCGCGAAGTGCAGTGATGTCCGCAGGCTGCGGATCGCCTCGACGGCGATATTCTGCGGCGAGACGAACGCCAGCAGTTGTCCTTCGGTACGTTTGCCGCTTGTTCTCAACAAGCCGCGTTGAGCTTTTGTGTACGGGATGACCGCATACGTCGGAATTCCCAGAACACGTTCAACTTCAGTGGGATCGTTCACGGCCGGCCGCAGGGCACGGCGCACGAAAATGGCAGCGACGCCGGCAAACAACCCGAGCACCAGCGAGAGCGCGACAATCAGCGGAGCCTTCGGCTTCGATGGCTGGCGCGGATCCACCGCGTAGTCCACTACGCGGACATTGCCGATGGTTCCGGCCTTGACGACCTGCAACTCCTGGAAGTTGTTCAGCAACTGGGTGTAGAGCGTGGTATTGACTTCGACATTTCGCGAGAGGCGCAACAGTTCCTGCTGCGTCTCCGGCAAACCCTTCACCCGATCCGCGATCGAATCCTGCTCGCTCTGCACGGCCCCTAGCTGGCGATCGATTGCTGCGATGGCCGGGTGACTGGCGGTGAATCGTTGCAGCGCTTCCTGGCGGCGCTGTTCGAGCTCGACGCGCGTGGATTCCAGATGGACACTCTGCTGAAGGATCAGCTCCGTTTCCTTGGTCAGATCCGCCGAACCCTCGCTGAGCCGGAAGTTGTTGAAGGCGACCTCCGCCGCTTCCAGCTTCGCCCGGATGTCGGGAAGCTGCCGCTCCAGGAACTGCAGTGTCTGCTCCGCCTCCGCTGAACGCCTTTCGATGTTCTGCCGCTGATAGGCGGTGACCAGTCGATTCACGACCTCTCGAGACAGGTCGGGGTCCGGAGACGAATAGCTCACCTGCAGGATGCCGCTGTCCTTGCCACGCTCCGAAACCTTGAGCTTCTCCTGAATACGCTTGATCGCCTGCGTTCGCTCAATGCGGGTCAGATGAAACGCCGTGCCTTCGCTGGCGGCAAGATCCTTCACGAACAGACTGATTCGCGCTCCGTCCTCGAACACAAGCTCGGCGCGCTCACCAACCGTGCCGCGGAACAGCTCCTCCCCCTCCAACTCGAGCCGGTAGCCGCCCTCAACCGCAACGATTTCAAATGTGAGTCCGACATAGTCCAGCGGCACTTCAAACGTGGGCACGTCGATGTGTTCGCCGCCCCAGGCATACCCGCCGAATCCGCGGAGTTCTTCCGCCGGAGTGCCGCGCGCCATCGCGCGCCCGACAATCGGAAAGTAGTGCGGCTCCACGACCACCGACATCCCCAGGCCGTCAACCACGGTGCCGACAATCATACGGCTCTTGAGCAGCTCGATTTCCGCAGTGGCGGTAGACGGTGTGCCCATCATCTCGGCCATTTCACCGAGCGCGGCTTTCAAGCCGGACTCCTGCTTTTCCACCTGCACCAGTGCATCGGCATCAAAAATGCGCTCCGCCGTCCACGCATAGAAAATGCCCAGCGCCAGAGACACCAGCGCGACCGACAGCAGAAGCCAGCGCCCACCCGAGATGGCCGCCAGCAGATCGCGCAAATCGATTTCGCCGCCGTCCGCCATCCCGGCGTAGTTGGCGGCTTGGGCGGAGAGCGGGGAAGGTGTATTCATTCAGGGTCAACCAGTTGTTGCCGCATGCATTCAGCATACGATGGATGCGGTGCCGCCAGATGCATGCGGTCGCCGATGTATCAGAGGGCGGAATCGGCGCAAGCCTTGCCTTCCAGGACAGATCTGAGCAATCCGTCATTCCCGCCAACGCGGGAATGACGGCAGATTTGCCCCGAACCTTCCCCGACCTTATTCGTCGATCAGCCGGTCAAGCTGGAACACTGCCGAAATGGTCGGCAACAGCTGGTTGATGACGGAGTTGTACTTCGCGAACCCAGTGGCCTTGACGTACACCACATCGCGGGGGTTCAGCGAAAACTCCCCGGCCAGAATCAGGCCCAGCGGATTGTCGAGATCCAGGGAATACACCGTCGGCAACATGCCTTCCGCAAACGGCCGGCGAAACACAAGGACGCCGGAATCATCCGCGCGCAACTTGTCCAGGCCGCCTGCGCGGGCAAGCGCCTCCGTCAGCGTCGTCTTGCCCTGCTGCAAGATAATCTGGGTCTGTTCCGTGGTTTCGCCCAGCACAAAGACCAGGTCGTTGGAGCTGTCCGGCACACGAACAATATCGCCCGTCTTCAGCCGTGGATTGGGAACCTGACGCGCGCCGGAAAGCATGCTGCCCAGATCCAGTGGAAACGTCACTCCACCCCGAATCAACAACACACGCCGCCGGCTCGCCGTCTCGGACAGACCCCCACTCTCGCTGATCGCCTCAAGCACGCCCTTGGGCGTGTTGTCCAGGGTCACGGTGCCTGGCTGCTTTACATCGCCAGCGACCTGGACGCGCTGAGAACGGAAAGCGACGACACGGGCATCCACCTGAGGGCTCGTGATGACCCGGGAAAGCCTGTCTCTCAGATAGTTGCGAAGCTCGACGACCGTCATTCCCGCGGCTTTGAATTCACCGGCATAGGGATAGAAAATCATTCCGTCCGCCGAAACCAGTCGGCCGGCATTCTCGATATCGCTGCGGTCACCCAATGGCGCCGACAGCTCCGGGTGCTCCCAGACCGTAATCAGCAGGACGTCACCGGGTCCGATCCGGTACTCAAGGGGAATCTGGTCCGGCGTTATGGACTCAAAATTAGGCGGCAACGGCGGCCAGACCGAATCCGTCTCCTTGCGAATCCGGGCCAGAGACTGCCCGGAAAGCTCAACGACGCGATACCCCACCGACTCACCATCCACCTTGGCCTGATACTCGGTGACATACCCTTTGCTGACGCTGGTCTCGTCGTCGCCGTCGACGGAACCTGGGCTGCCCACATGCATGCCCGGCAAGATCGAGCAGGCAGACAAAGTGACGGCAAATGCCGCAACGGCTGTGTTCGTCGCAAATTTCACAGTATCCCCCGATGTCCCTGGAGAGGCGTCCTGCCCCTCCTTCAGATAGCGCAAAGTATCCCACACTCATTGATCAATTAACGCGCCCGGCTCGCCGCCCGAAACCGCTCTCAGTCCAACTTCCTGGCAGGGCAATTTTTGCTGATCGCTTAGCGGATCAGGATTTTCTTCAGGGTCAGCATGATGATCCCGATGTCAGTCAGCAAGTCGTGCCGGGCAACGTACTCTAGGTAGTAGCGCTGCTTGATCGGCAGAATGACCTCAACATAAGCATTATGGGGATCGGGATATGAGGCCAGCAGCTCGTTTTCATCCACCATGTGAATGGATGCCCGGTCTGTGATCCCGGGCCGTACCGACAGCACCTTCTCGCGGATCTCGGGGGGGTAGCTGTCCATAAACTCCTGAACCTCTGGACGGGGCCCCACCAGGCTCATATGTCCCAGCAGCACATCAATTAACTGTGGCAGTTCGTCCAGTTTGTATTTCCTGAGCACCACGCCCGAGCGAGTAATCCTCGTGTCCTTGCCGACCGTGAGCTGACCACCCGCGGCCGCTCCTTGGGTCATCGTGCGGAACTTGTGAATCCTGAACGGTCGCCCATAGCGGCCCACCCGCAACTGCCTAAAAAAAACGGGGCCGGAAGAGTCGCACTTGATCCAAACCGCAGCAGCAGCGAACAGCGGCGAGAGCATGATCAGCCCGATCGCCGCCCAAAACAGGTCAAACAGCCGCTTAGCCAATGCCAAGCACCTTGCGAACGGCACGCACGACGGCGCAGCGATCGGATTCGGTCATGCGGGTGTAAAGGGGAAGCGTTACTTCCTGCTCATAGAGACGTTGGGCGTTTGGAAAATCCTCGCGAGTAAGCCCGCAGCTGTCGCGCCAATACGGATGCAAGTGCAGCGGGATGAAGTGCACAGAGCAGCCAATGCCTTGCTCCGACATTCGCACGATGAATTCGTCCCGGCTGACGCCCGCGGTATCCAGTAATCGTATTGGGTACAAATGCCATGCATGCATGTCGCCCGCCAGTGGCTCCGGAGGCAGGACAATCGGAAGGCCCTGCAAATCCTCGGTGTAGGCAAACGCCATCGCCTCTCTCTTGCGCTGAAAATCGGGCAACTTACGCAACTGATGGATGCCCAGGGCAGCGGCAATGTCCGTCAAGTTGTATTTGAATCCCGGCGCGACTACCTCGTAATACCAGGCGGGCGTCTTGGAAACGTATCTATCGAAGGCATCGCGACTGATGCCATGCAGCCGCATCACCTTGCAGCGCTTGGCTATCTCCGGGTCTCTGGTAACGACCATACCGCCTTCACCGGTCGTCATGGTTTTGTTGGCGTAGAAGCTGAAAACAGTGACATCTGAATCCAGCGCACCGATCTTCTTCCCTCGCCAAGTCGTCGGAAGGGCATGCGCCGCATCCTCGATTACTTTCGCACCACACCGTCGCGCGATTGCAAGCAACGCATCCATATCGCAACTCAGCCCGGCGAAATGAACCGGCAGAATGGCCTTGGTTCTGGGTGTAATGCTCGCCTCAACGCGCGCCGGGTCGATGTTGAAGGTCTTTTCATCGACGTCGACGATAACGGGCGTCGCCCCCAGATACCGCACGACCTCTGCCGTCGCCGTGAAGGTATACGTGGGAAGAATGACCTCATCCCCAGGTCCGATCCCAACGGCTTCGAGCGCGAGATGCAAACCAGCAGTGGCGGAGTTGACGGCAATGCTTTCCATGCCCCCGCCCAGGAAGGCCGTAAAGTCGCTTTCAAACTGCCTGACCTTTGGACCACTGGTAACCCAACCTGATCTCAACGCATCAACAACTTCGTTGATCTCCTCGTCGCCGATGTCCGGCAAAGCAAAAGGAAGAAACTTGTCCACGGATCTTTCAGTCATTTTTGGGAAGTTACTTCGCGATCTTTCAAGTACCGCAGCATAGGTCGCGGACCGTTTTGGAAGCTGGATTCGATCCGATAGCCGTTCTTGATAT
>JALYJV010000470.1 GCA_030775105.1 Pseudomonadota bacterium
TTCAGCCACTTGTGCTGCGGCCACGGGTGCGGCTGCCGGTGTCGGTTGCGGGGTGTTCGTCGCCACTGCCGGCACGGGCACTGTGTCGCGCCACGGCCAGTAGGTGTACGCAAACATCGCAAGGCAGGCGAACAGCGCGATGACCAGGCTCAGTTCGATCCAGCGCCAGCGCAGCGGCGCGCGGATATCGCCACCATCGGCTTCGCCGAGCGCCTCGCGCGCAGCAGTGCGCAGCACCTGTGGTGTCACCTGCGCTTCGCGCAGCGCATAGGCGCCCATCAATGCGCGGTCGCAGATGATGTTGATCAGGCGCGGATTGCCGCGCGCGGCGTTGTGCACCAGTTGCAGGCTCTGCGCGCTGAACAGCGGCCGTGCGGCGCCGGCAATGCGCAGGCGATGCTCGACGTACTCGCGCGTCTCCGCCGGCGTCAGTGCCGTCAGGTGATAGCGCGCGGTGATGCGGCTCGCGAGCTGGCGCAGGTCGGGACGGGCGAGCAGCGCGCTCAGTTCCGGCTGGCCGACCAGCATGATGCGCAGCAGCTTTTCCTTCGCGGTTTCCAGATTGGTCAGCAGGCGCACCTGCTCCAGCACCGACGGCATCAGGTTCTGCGCCTCGTCGATGATCAGCACGGTGCGGCGGCCAGCGGCATGCGCGCGCAGCAGATGGGCGTTGAGTGCATCGACCAGCATCTTCAGTGTCGGGTTGTCGCGCGGGTATTGCACGCCGAGCTCGTCGCAGATGCTGTGGACGAATTCCTGTTCGCTCTGGCGCGGGTTGTGGATCATCGCGACATCCACGTCCGGCAGCTTCTGCTCGAGCAGGCTGCGCACGATGGTGGTCTTGCCGGTGCCGACTTCGCCGGTCAGCTGGACGAAGCCGCCGTACTGACCAGTGCCATACAGCAGATGGCCCAGCGCCTCCTGGTGGCGCGGGGTCAGGTACAGATAGGCGGGGTCCGGGGTGATGGAGAACGGCATCTCCCGGAGCTGGAAGTACTCGACGTACACGATATTCGGACTGTGGTGACGAAGCTGGCCGCGAGTATACGGCGCTACAGCCACTCGCTGGGGCCACCGGCCCACGGCGAAATGTGGGTTTTCCGTGTAGCCCGGTTCCGCGCAGCGGAGCCGGGACGGTGGTTGCGGAACGGGCTTCCTGGCTTCGCTTTCAGCGAAACCCGGCTACAGCCCTTCAGGGCTGCCGCAGCATGTCGATATGCGGAATGCCGTCTTCCAGATGCATGTCCGAAGCCGGTCTGAAGCCCAGTGACTCGTAGAACGCCTGCAGGTGCTGCTGCGCATGGATGTAGATCGCGTGCGTGGGTGCCGCGGCGCTGCAGATGCGGATGCCTTCGAGCATCACCGCGCGACCCAGCCCGGTACCGCGTTCCGATTCCGCGACAACGAGGCGACCCAGCGCAGGCTCTGAGCGATTGAGGCCGGGCGGCAGCAGGCGCAGGTAGCCCTTCAAATGGCCGCTGGCGTCGCGGACCAGCAGATGGCGACAGTCGGGATCGAGGCCATCGATGTCGAGGTAGGCGCAGTTCTGTTCGACAACGAAGATCTCCGAGCGCAGCTTGAGGAAATCGTGGACGTCGCGGGCACTCAATTCCGACCAGCTGGCCCAGCGCCAGTGGTAGTCCGCAGCGGGCGCTACGCCGGAAGCCTCAGCTGCGCTGGAAGTCATAGAGGCTGCCGAGCTTGAGGATGCGGGTCAGACGGTCGAGTGCCATGCGGCTTTCTTCGAGGAGCTGAGGGTCGGCGAGATCGTCGAAGCTCAGGCGCTCGCGGTAGTGCTTGTCGACCCAGCTCATCAGCTCGCCATACCGTCGATTGGTCAGCCAGGCGCTGGAGTTCACCGCCGCACGTTCCTTCGCGTTCAACACGACGCGCAGGCGCAGGCATGCCGGGCCGCCGCCATTGTTCATCGATTCACGCAGATCGAAGACCTGTACGCCGTCCACGGGATTGCCGGGGTCGGCAATGATGCGCTGGATCGTTGCCCAGACCTTCGGTGATTCCTGACACTCGCGGGCGACGATCATCAGCATGCCGCCGTTCGGCGGGCAGACCAGCTGCGAGTTGAACAGGTAGGACGTCACCGCATCGGTGACGCTGAGTTCGTCGCTGCCGATTTCAACAAAGGCCGGTCGGCGCTCGCCGGAAAAGTGAGTGCAGATCCAGCCGCGCAGCGACTGCGCATCGACAAACGCCTGCTCGTGATACAGCAGGACCTCGCGATTGCCGACGGCAATGACGTCATTGTGGAACACGCCCAGATCAATCGCTTCCGGACGCTGGCGTACGAAAGTGGTGGTCTGTGCCGACAGCTCGTGCAGCAGCGCGATCGATTGGCTCGCCAGCAGGGTCTGGCGTGCAGGAAAGCGCGTCGGTGAATGCTCGACGCCGCCTTCGCGGCCATAGACGAACAGTTCCAGCCCCGGTTCGCCATAGTTGGCGCAGAGCCGCGTGTGATTTGCCGCGCCCTCGTCGCCCAGCGTCGGTGATGACTGCAGGGGCGGATGGTGCGCGAAGAAGCTCGGATCCGGGAAGACCGCCTTGAGCGCGCGCGCGGTGGCGTCGGCCTCGATCGCGCGATGCAGATTCGTGCACAGATTGGCCGGCGTGAAATGCACACGGCCATCGGCAGTGTCGGCACTGGGCGAAACGGTCGCCGCGTTGGCCGCCCACATGGCCGAAGCCGATGACACCGCGGCGAGCAGGGTCGGTGCCTTCTTGCGCACGGCGCTGAGGATCTGCGCGTCGGTACCGCTGAAGCCGAGTCGACGCAGGGTTGGCAGATGCGGGCGCTCCTGCGGCGGCAATACGCCCTGATACAAACCCATTTCCGAGAGCGCATGCATCTTCATCAGGCCCTGGCGCGCGGCCTCTCGCGGATTCGAGTGGCGCTCGGCATTGCGCGTGGACGCGACGTTGCCGAAGGACAGACCGGCATAGTTGTGCGTCGGCCCGACGAGGCCGTCGAAGTTCGCTTCTATCGTCGCGGTCGGTCGGATCGGGCTCATGATCGGCCTGGCAAGGTCGGCAGCGGGACGGGAAGAGTCTGGACGATCGAGATTACAGGCAAATGCCGGGCGGCAGCGTAGCCGGCAGCTGGCTGTGCGTCGCTTCGCTGCTCGCCACCGGATACGCGCAATAGTCGGCGGCGTAGTACGCGGACGGCCGGTGATTGCCGCTGGCGCCGATACCGCCGAACGGAAACGCGCCGGATGCGCCGGTCGTCGGGCGATTCCAGTTGACGATGCCGGCGCGGATGCGCCGACTGAACAGCGTGTACTCGTCCGCGTCATCACCGATGAAGCCGGCGGACAGACCGTAACGCGTGTTATTGGCCGCAGTGATCGCCTCATCGAGTTCGCGGTAGCGGAACACCTGCAGCAGAGGGCCGAAATACTCCTCGTCTGGGGCATCTCTGGCCTCGCTGGAATCGAGGATGCCGGGGGTCAGGAACGCGTTGCCCTGCCGCGGCACGCGCATCGGCAGCAGTGCATGTGCGCCACCGGCGATCAGGCGTTGCTGCGCAGTGAGCAGCATCTTCGCTGCGGCGATGCCGATCACTGGCCCCATGAACGGCTGCGGCTCGGCGTCCCAGCGATCGACCGCCAGGCCGGCGCTGACTTCGACCAGGCGCTTCAGGAACTGATCACCCCACGCGCCCTTGGGTACGAACAGTCGTCGTGCGCAGGTGCAGCGCTGGCCGGAGGTCATGAACGCGGACTGGATCACGTCGAGCACGGCGGCATCGACGGCGGCGACTTCGCGCAGGATCAGCGGATTGTTGCCGCCCATTTCCAGCGCAAGGATGCGATCGGTCATGCCGGCAAACTGCTGTTGCAGGATGCCGCCAGTGCGCGAGCTGCCGGTGAAATACAAGCCGTCGAGTTGTGCGTGCGCCGTGATCAGCTCGCCGGTTGTGCGTTCACCCTGCAACAGATTCAGCACGCCATTCGGCAAACCGGACTGCTGCCAAAGGCGCGCAGTCATCTCGCCAACCGCTGGCGTCTGTTCGCTGGGCTTGAACAGCACGGTATTGCCGGCGAGCAGGGCCGGCACGATGTGACCATTCGGCAAGTGGCCGGGGAAGTTGTAGGGGCCGAATACGGCGACGACGCCATGTGGGCGATGACGCAGCACATGGCGGCCGAAGTCGGTCGCCTGTTCATGCGTGCCGGTGCGCTCGTGATACGCGCGGATGGAAATCGCGATCTTGCCGATCATCGCCGTGACTTCAGTGCGTGCTTCCCACAGGGGCTTGCCGACTTCTTCGGCGATGCAGCGTGCGAGTGCCTCGCTGTTCGCCTTGAGCTGCTCGGCAAACGACACTATGACCCTCTCGCGCTCGCCAATGCTCGACGAAGACCAACCGTCAAGGGCGTTGCGGGCAGCGAAAAACGCGGCATCGACATCGTCTTGTGCGGCTGCAGTGCCATTCCAGATCTGGTGCAGATCATGCGGGGCGAGACTCGCCATCGCGCTGCCGCTACCCGCGCGCCAGGTGCCGTTGATGAACAGTTCGCCGCTGAGCAT
>JALYJV010000471.1 GCA_030775105.1 Pseudomonadota bacterium
AGCGTTAACAGGCCCTAGGGCCAGCAATGCTTCTCATTGCGGACCTTCGGCAGGGGCGGGTGGCCGACGCGGGCGATAGCTGAGGTCCATCGAGTGCGTGCTGAACTGACCGGCACCGCGATCCGAAAAGAACTGCTTGAGGCTGTGGAAGATCGTCGGAAAAGCGATCTCGTCCCAGGGAATCTCGTCTTCGCGCATCAGACGGACTTCCGAGCTTTCCGGGGTCGGTCCGAACTCCGCGCTAAGCAGGCGCCCGCAGTGAACCATGTAAACCTGGCTGACGTAGGGGACGTTGATCACCATCAGCAGTTGGCCGACATGGACCCTGGCCATGGATTCTTCGTGCGCCTCACGGGCAGCGCCTTCTGCGGTGGTCTCGCCCTGTTCGAGAAACCCGGCCGGGAAGGTCCACAGGCCGAGGCGTGGTTCGATGTTGCGTCGGCACATCAGGATGCGGCCGTCTTCCCATTCCGGGATGACACCGGCGATGACCTTGGGGTTCTGATACTGGATGTGCCCGCACGACGGGCAGACATGGCGTGGCAGGTGATCGCCCGCCGGCACCCGATGCTCGACCGCATGGCCACAGGCGTTGCAAAACAGTGTCGGAGGGATCATGGGTGTGAACGGAGGCCCGAGGTGCGGTGCGCCCGCAACGCGCCCGCACTATACCGGCTTGGCTTCCAGATGAACGGCTTTCGGTGGATTTGGCCGTCGAAATCGACGAACATCCGCCCGAGTGTTGCGTTAGTCATTAGCCATAAATTACCGTGCAGATCGCTGCGGCGTTGAAGCGCGTTACCGTGCCAGATAAATACTCGGGGGATGTTCATGAAGAAGCTCGGCGTTCTGATCTTTCTGTTGTTGGCAGCAGGCCCGGTAGCAGCGCAGGACGATGCTGCGATGACGGAAGGCGTCGAGGAAACCCCCGGTTTTGGCACCGCCGACGAAGCGACGGCTGAAGCGGCTGAAGCTTCCGGGGATGTTGGTGCAGATCCCGCAGCCGCCACCAGCGAAGCGCCGGTGGATGGCGCGGCTGATGCCAGTGCCGACGCAGCAGCCGATGCAAGCGCTGATGCGACTGCGGAGGCCGGCGCTGAAGCTGAAGCGGTTGAAGACAGCGTCGTTGAGGAGAGCGCTGTTGTTGAGGAAAGCGCTGTCGTTGAAGAGAGTGTCGCCGTCGAGGAAAGCACCGAGGCCACGGAATTCACCGAAGAGACCGGCGACAACACGGCTTCCGGTTCGGCCGACGAGTCCGAGCCCTGGGAATTGTATGTCGGTACCGACTATGTCTGGACCCGTGCCAAGTTCAGCGACAACGACCTGATCGCCGAGTTCGGCGGCGACGACTTCGATTCCAGCATGGTCCGCGCCCGCGTCGGCATGCGCCTGTTCCAGAAGATCGGGCTCGAAGTCCAGCTCGGCGCCGGCGATAGCGACAACGGCGATCTCGAAGCCGACGAGTACAGCACCCAGGAGTTCTACGGTGCCTACCTGGTGCCGACCGGCGTTCTGTTCGATCTGTTCGAAGTCGGGGCTTCCATCGGCTATGCACACACCAAGCTCGAAACTGCGACCGCGTCGGAAACCCTCAGCGGCGTCAGCTTCGGCGTCAATATCGATATCCCGCTGTATGCCAGCGAAGCAGTCGAGCTGCGCGTCGGTGGTGGCGGCTCGATGTTCCGTGCGCAGAACTCGGCACAGATCTCGGGCTACTACGCCGGTATCCGCGTCGACTTCCGCATCTAAGTGCTGACGGGGCTGGCGACTGGGCGCGCGGTCTATATAATGCGCGACCCGCGCCGAAGTGGCGGAATTGGTAGACGCAGCGGACTCAAAATCCGCCGCCCTTAAAAGCGTGTGGGTTCGAGTCCCACCTTCGGCACCAAGAACGAGAAAAGGCCTGGCCTCACCGCCAGGCCTTTTTCTTGTCGGCCGGACGCTATGCTGCCCACCATGCCACACGACCCCCAATACCTGCGCCATGCTGGCGTCGCGAACGTCGTTGGTCTGATCGGGCGGGGTGGTGCGCGTCTCGCGCCGGAAGCCCTGCAGGATCTGGATCTGCTGCTGCGGACGACCAGCGGCAATGTCGGTAATTTCGCGTTCTGGCGCGGTACCCGGCTGCTGCTCGGCGGCGATGTGCGCAGCATGGCAGCGCGCCTGCCGCTGAGCCCTGAGGTTCGGGCGCTGGTGATTCCGGCGGCTAACTGGCTCAGTGCCGGCTCCGATTTCGGCTGGCTGGCCGACGTTGTCGAGAGCGCAAACCTGCCGACGCTGCTGCTCGGCCTCGGCGCGCAGGCCGGCGACGACGGCCAGATTCCGCAACTGCCGGCAGGGACGCTGCGTCTGCTCGCTGCGGTGGAACAGCGCTCGCCGTTCATGGCGGTGCGCGGCGAGTTCACGCGCAGGGTCTGTGCGCACTACGGCATCCACCGCGTTCGCGTGCTCGGTTGTCCGTCGATGTTCCTGAATCCGGATCGACAGCTGGGCGCACGGATCGCACAGCGCTGGTCGGCACCCTGCCGGCGACTGGCTTCGCACGGCTTTACCGAACGTGGGCGTGCCACCGGGGCAGAGCGCGTACTGTTCGCAATGATTGCCGCGCGTGACGATGCGCAGTTCATCGTGCAGGCGCCGCGCGCGCTGCTCGGTGCCGTGATGCCGCAGGTTATTTTGACTGCTGCGGATCAGCAGGCGCTGGCCGCGGTCGCCGCCCGCATTGCCCCCGAACTGAGCGTTGCCGAGTTTCACCGGTGCGTACAGCAACAAGGCTATCTGCCGACTTCGATAGACGCCTGGCTTGCGCAACTTTCCGGGTTCAGTCATACGCTCAATACGCGGATCCACGGCACCCTGATGTCGCTCGCCGCTGGCGTGCCGGGCATCTGCCTGACCCATGACACGCGCACGCTGGAACTGGCGGCGACGATGCGTGCGCCTCAGCTGGCGGTGGAGTCGATTGCAGCGCACATGTCGCCCGAAGACCTGTTCGCCTGTGCAGGGTTTGATGGCGCGGCCTTCGACCACAATCGCATGCAGCTCGCGCGCGGCTACGTCGAGTTGCTGCAGGCCGTCGGCGTGACGCCTGCCGCGGCGGCGATCGATCTGGCTGCGTGAGAAACTGCGCAGGACAACGCACTGCTTTTCCGAACTGAACTCCATGCGCCGATCCGATTTCGACTACGTTCTGCCAGAGACGCTGATTGCCCAGCATCCGCAGCCTCAGCGTTCGGCGAGCCGGCTGCTGCACCTCGGCGCGGACGGTGGGCTCAACGATCGGCGCATGACCGAACTGCCGGACCTGCTGGCAGCGGGCGATCTGCTGATCTTCAACGACACCCGCGTGATTCCGGCGCGCCTCTTCGGCCGCAAGCCGACCGGGGGGCGCGTCGAGATTCTCGTCGAGCGCGTGCTCGATGCGCATGAGCTGATGGTCCAGCTCGGCGTCAGCAAGAAGCCGCGACCGGGCAGCGTGATCACGCTTGACAGCGGCGATCAGCTGATCGCGGTGGACCGGGACGATGATCTGTTCCGCCTGCGCTACGAGGGCGCCGATGGCGTGATGGCGCTGCTGCAGCGTGCCGGCCAGCTGCCGCTGCCACCCTATATCGAGCACAAGCCGGATCAGGAAGACGCTGAGCGTTACCAGACGGTGTTTGCGCGCGAACCGGGCGCGGTTGCTGCGCCCACGGCAGGTCTGCACTTCGATGAGGCGCTGCTCAAGCAACTGCGCGAGCGCGGCGTGGAGACCGCAACGCTGACCCTGCATGTCGGCGCCGGCACCTTCCAGCCGGTGCGCAGCGATGATCTGTCCGAACACCGAATGCACGCCGAGCGCTATCAGATCAGCGCCGCGCTGTGCGCAACGATCGAAGCGACGCGCGCACGCGGTGGCCGCGTCGTTGCCGTTGGCACGACGGTCAGCCGCGCGCTGGAGTCGGCTGCGCTGGCGCAGGACAGTCGGCGCACGGTGGCACCGGCCAGCGGCGATACGCGCCTGTTCATCACACCGGGATACCACTTCCGGGTGGTCGATGTGCTGCTGACGAACTTCCACCTGCCGCAATCGACCCTGATGATGCTGGTCTGTGCCTTCGGTGGATACGAGCGCCTGATGGCGGCCTATCGGCATGCCGTGAAACAGAAGTACCGTTTTTTCAGCTATGGCGACGCGATGCTGATCGAGCCACAGCGTGGCGGCGTATCGGGGGGCTGAGGCCCGGCGCGGGTGCCGACTCGATCACTGATTTGTCAGGCGGCTGGTGTATGCTCAAATGCAGGTGCAGGACCCACGCCCACACCGTCATCGAACTCCGGAGATTGCTTGCATGGCCCGTCACATTCTCAGCGACATTTACCTGTTCAAGGCATTCACTGAAGACGAGCTGTCGGCGCTGGAAGCCGTTGCCGAACCGCGGACCCTGAGTGCCGGCACGGTGTTGTTCAACGAGCAGGATGCGGCCGATGCGCTGCTGGTCGTGAAGTTCGGATCGGTACAGATCTCGCAGTCGGGCGACAACAACACGGTGATGCTTGCCACGCTGGGTACCGGTGCGCATTTCGGCGAGGTTTCGTTCCTCGACGGCGAGCCGCGCTCGGCGACGGCACGGACGATGGAACAGTCGGAGATCGTTGTGATCTCCTACGCGGCGCTGAAGAAATACCTCGACGCGCGGCCCTCGGCAGCGGTCAAGTTCTACCGCGAGATGGCGTTGTATCTCGGCAGCCGCCTGCGTACGACGACCAGCGACCTCAACTTCTCGCGCGCCCGCGCCCGGCGCTAGACAGTCGTGCCGGCAGCTTCGAAAGGCGGGGAGCGCTGAGTTCCCCGCCTTTTTTGCGCGTCAATGTGCCGGCATGCGCTGATATCTGAATGCCCGTCGTACCGGCCAGATCAACAGATTGAACAGGCCGCTCATCAGCAGGCCGCCGACGAGTCCGCACAGGCCGGCCTGCAGGTTCAGCGGCACGCCGGGTGTGAAGGCTTCGGCGGTTGCTTCGGCCAGCGGCAGGTCGAGGTTGCGCGCGAGATAGATCAGCTTGTCGATCAGACTGTCACCGGACAGCACCGCGATCGCGGCGTTGAGCTCGACAAGGCGATCCCGGTCGCGCTGTATCTTGTCGCCCATGTCGCGCTGGGCTGGTTTGTCGTCATTGCGAAAGTCCGCAACCAGTTGGTTCAGATCGCCGGCGTAATGCGTGTCGGCGCTGAGCTGATAGTCGGCGACGCTGTCGGCCACGGCCTGGCGGTAGCCGCCCAGGCGCTGGGTGTAATGATCAATGAACTGCGGCAGCTGCAGGAACATCACCAATCCCAAGGCAAACAGCAGTCGGTCCAGCACGCCGGTGATCAATTTCATTGCGGGTGTCCAAGCCAGGTTGATCGACGCTACGCCCGGCATCCTGTGCTGTCAAAACTGTCTGCACGCTGACGGCTGCCGTGGGACAATTCACGCCGTCATTGCCTGATGGATCTCAAGTTGCCGTGAAGTTTGAACTCCTTTCCACCTCGGCGACTGCGCGGCGCGGGCGTCTGACGTTCGAGCGCGGCACGGTCGAGACGCCGGCCTTCATGCCGGTGGGCACCTACGGCACGGTCAAGGCGATGACACCGGAAGAACTGCGCGGTGTTGGCGCGCAGATCATTCTCGGCAATACCTTTCACCTGATGCTGCGGCCTGGCGAACAGGTGATCCGCTCGCTCGGCGGCCTGCACAAGTTCATGAACTGGGCCGGACCGATCCTCACCGATTCTGGCGGCTTCCAGGTCTGGAGTCTGTCGGCGCTACGCAAGATCACTGAAGAAGGTGTGAAGTTCGCGTCGCCGATCAATGGGGACCGCATCTTCCTGACTCCGGAGCGCGCGATCGAAGTCCAGCATGCGCTGGGCTCGGACATCGTCATGCAGTTCGATGAATGCACGCCGTATCCGGCGACGGAAAAACAGGCGCGCAAGTCGATGGAGTTATCGGCGCGCTGGGCCATCCGCTGCAAGACCGAGCATGGCAGCAATCACGGTGCGCTATTCGGTATTGTTCAGGGCGGCATGCATACGACGCTGCGGCGCGAGTCCCTGCAGCGTCTGCGTGACACCGGTTTCGATGGCTACGCGCTAGGTGGCCTGTCGGTCGGGGAGCCGGAAGCGGAGCGCCTGCAGGTGCTTGACGCCATCGGCCCCGAGTTGCCGCCCTCGCATCCGCACTACCTGATGGGCGTCGGTACGCCGCGCGATCTGGTGCAGGCGGTGGCGCGCGGCATCGACATGTTCGATTGCGTGATGCCGACGCGCAATGCGCGCAATGGACACCTGTTCACCAGCCAGGGTGTGGTCAAGATCCGCAACGCCGTGCACAAGAATGACGGTCAGGCGCTTGATCCGGCCTGTGACTGCTACACCTGCGCGAACTACTCGCGCGCGTACCTGCATCATCTGGATCGCTGCAACGAGATCCTCGGTTCGCGCCTGAACACGATTCACAACCTGCGTTACTACCAAACACTGATGCAGCAGATCCGCACTGCGATCGAGCAGGATCGCTACACTGCGTTTGCAGACGACTTTCTGGCTGGTTCGGCGGGTGCTTCGGCGCGTAGCCGTGCCGGGGCCAGCACCGGCGCCGAGAGCAGTGATTGATCAGCTCACCTGTTCGGCGACGAATCGGAGACAGCAATGAAATGGAAATCAGGCAACCGCAGTGACAACGTCGTGGATCGCCGTGGGACGTCGCCGCGCGGCGGTATACCCGGCGGGCGTCTGGGGCTGGGCGGTATTGCCGTCGTGGTCGTTATCAGTCTGCTGCTCGGCAAGAATCCGCTGGAGATGCTTGGCTTCGTCGAGCAGGTGACCCAGGGTGTGCCGCAGCAGGAGCAGGGCGCGGTGCCGCCAGCGGACGATGAGTCGGCGGAATTTGTCCGCACCATCCTCGGCGAGACCGAAGTCGTCTGGGCAAATTATTTCCAGAACGCCAAGAGCCACTACGAAGCGCCGAAGCTGGTGCTGTTTTCCGGCGCGGTCAGTTCTGCCTGCGGCCAGGCCAGCTCGGCCTCAGGGCCGTTTTACTGCCCGGGCGACCAACAGATCTATCTCGACATGTCGTTCTTCAACGACATGAAACAGCGCATGGGCGGCGGTGGCGATTTTGCGTATGCCTATGTCATCGCGCACGAAGTCGCGCATCACGTCCAGACCCTGATCGGCATCAGTGCCCGGGTCAGCGATGCTCGCCGCAGCGGACAGGACGTCGAAGGTGATGGGGGGCTGCTGGTTCGCCAGGAATTGCAGGCTGATTGTCTGGCCGGTGCCTGGGCTCATCGCGCCGAACAGCGCCTGCAGTGGCTCGAAGATGGCGATATCGAAGAGGCCCTCAACACGGCATCGGCGATCGGCGATGACCGCCTGCAGCATCAGGCACAGGGCACGGTAGTTCCGGATGCTTTCACGCACGGCACGTCGGAACAGCGGGTGCGCTGGTTCCGTACCGGCTTCGCGTCGGGTGATCCGGAGCACTGTGACACCTTTGCTGCGGTCAAACTTTAGAGGTCGCGCTGCAGTGTCTCAGCCAATAGCGGCTGGGTGGTCTAATCAGTGGGAAAACAGGATATGCTCGGCTGAAATATCG
>JALYJV010000472.1 GCA_030775105.1 Pseudomonadota bacterium
CGGACGGCTTCATGCCGCCGCGGTCGTAGCAGGCGGGGCCGGGATCGGAAGCCGCGCTCTCCGGGCCGACCTGGACCGTGCGGAACATGCGGTCGTAGGCGCAGATCGAGCCGCCGCCGGCGCCGAGCGTGACCAGGTGCACCATCGGCGCGCTCACCATCCAGCGCTCGATCACCGGGTTGAAGTCGTAGTACTTGACGCCGCCTTCGACCACGATGCCGATGTCGAAGGACGTGCCGCCCATATCAGTGGCGACGATGTTGCCCAGTTCCGTTTGCAGCGCAAGCGTCTCGCTGGCCGCGATGCCCGAGACCGGTCCGCTGTGGACCGTCTGCAGTGCGTCGGTCGAGTTGAGCTGCGCCATGCCGCCCGAGTTGTGGTTGCACAGCATCGGCTTGTCGTAGCCGGCGTTGCGCAGGTTCAGCTCCAGCGTGCCGAGACCGTGATACATCACCTGATGCAGGAAGCCATCGATGATCGTCGACATGGCACGCACGTATTCGCCCTTGCGTCCCGCGACCTGATGCGAGAGCAGCATCGGGATCGCGCCGAGCATGTGACCCGGATACTCGTCCAGGAAGATCTCGCGGATACGCAGCTCATGGACCGGGTTGACCACCGAGTTGGCGAGCACGACGACGATGGCCTCGGCACCAAGGTCCACCAGCTCGCGCAGCTGGTCGCGCAGTTGCTCCTCGTCCAGCGCCATGACCACGTCACCGGCGTAGTCCACACGCTCGCGCACTTCGAGGATCATCGGGATCGGCACGATCGGATCCGGACGCTGGGCATTCGGCACGTCCATCTGCTGCTTGTGCGGCAGGCCGGTGGCATAGCCCTTCGCGCGGGTCAGCGGCACGGACGAGCGGAAGCCGTCCGTGGTCAGCAGGCCCAGGCGCGGGCCCTTGCGCTCGATCAGCGCATTGGTACCCAGGGTCGTTGCGTAGCGCACCGAGTCGACCTCCGAGAGCAGCTCGCGCTCGGTGATGTCCAGCTCCCGGCAGGCGCTCTTGAGCGCGTCGTTGAAGCCCAGCGCCAGGTTCTGGTGGGTGGTCAGCGCCTTGGACTCGATGTACCGGTCGCCCCAGGCGACGAAGCAGTCGGTGAAGGTACCGCCGATGTCGACGGAAACACGCTTCATGTGCCTTCTCCGCTGAACATGCGCGCCGCGGGCTGGCCACCGTGCGCGACCGGTCGCGGCGACTCCTTGCCGATGGGAATTTCTGCGACCTGCGGACGATCCTTCCACTGCAGCTTGAGCGCGTCGATGTCGAGTTCGATGTCGCGCACCGGCGGATGACCTGGCGGCAGGTACTCGGTCTCGATCATCGCGCCGCACCGGGGACAGTAGTATTCGAGGATCCGGCACCAATCCGGATTCGGCGCGTACGTCAGCTTGTACTTCGCAGGATCGAGCAGGGCCTTGTGGATCTCGCGCGGGTCACGGTTGTAGACGAGCAGGCCGCGTTTGTAGTTGTCGCGCGCCGAGATCAGTTCGGCGTTGCAGGCGCGGCATTCCCATTGCTCGCTGTCCAGGTCGATGCGCAGGTTCTCGGTGATCAGCACCTTCTTCATGACGATCTTGTCTCCTCAGGCCTTGGCGATGCGGCTCAGCAGCACGTCGCCGGCGTCGTTGAATTCAAACTGCCATCCGGTGTCGATGCGGCAGGTGAAGAAGGCTTCCTCCAGAACCGCTGGACCGTCGGCGCGGGCGCCGGCCGACTGATCCTCGGTGCGATACAGCGGCAGCTCTCGCGAGCCGTCAGCGATCGTCACGCGACGCGTGGCGGTGGACGACGCCGCTACGCCGGCAGCGCCGAAGCTGCCGCGCAGCCGCGGCTGCGCAATCGGCTTGCGCGCTTTCAGGGACACCGAATAGCGCTCGCCCGGCTTGAACGCCGGCAGAACCTCCGGCAGCGGCAGCGATTCGTCGCGGCCCGCGGCGCTGATCAGCAGTCGGCGCTCCAGCTCGCAGTCCGCCAGCGCAAAACCCTCGGCATGGATGCCGCGGCGCGCGCGCTGCATCAGCGCATCCAGACAGGTCGCGAGATCCTCGGGTCGCTCCAGCGGTGCTTCGTAGTCGTGGGCGATGTCGGAAAAACCCAGGCCGAACGCGGAAAACACCGCGGCCAGCCCCGGAATCAGCACCCGTGAAATGCCGGCCGCATCCGCGATACGGCAGACGACGAACGGGCCCGCACCGCCGAACGCTGCCAGCGTGGTCTGGTCGGTGACCTGGGTGAAGGCATGGATGCTGTCCGCGACCTTCTGCACCCAGGCCGCTTCCATGCGCTCTGTGGCGTTCTCCAGCGCCACACCCAGCGGCTTGGCCACGGCCTGCTCGACCGCGGTGCGTGCGCGATCCACGTCCAGGCGCAACTCGCCGCCGAAGAATGTGGCCGGGTCCAGCAGTCCGGAGACGACGAACGCATCGGTGATCGTGGCCTCGGTGCCACCCAGTCCGAAGCAGGCCGGACCGGGTGCGCTGCCCACGCTCTGCGGACCGACATCGATGGTTTTGCCATCGCGGCTCTTGATGATGGAGCTGCCGCCCACACCGACACTGACGACGTTGCACAGCGGGAATGAGACCTCGACATTCTCCACGCGACCGCGGCGATCCTCGCACACGCTGCCGCCCCGTACCTCACCGATGTCGGTGGTGGTGCCACCGATGTCGATGGAGACCAGATGCTCGAAGCCATAGTGTTGCGCCAGCACACGCGCGCCCTCCATGCCGCCGCGCGGACCCGAGCTGTAGGTCTTGAGGGCGATGGTCTTCGCCACGCGGGCTGACTGGCCGTCGTTGCGGAAGATCAGCAGCGGGTTGCGTGTCTTCACCGCGCGCAATTTGTGCTCGGCGTTGTAGAGGAAGCGCTCCATTGCCGGATGCAGGAAGGCGTTGAACAGCGTCGTCCAGGTGCGGCGGATGTCATCCTCGTCCTCGACCACCTCGTGCGAGTACAGCAGCGGGATCGCGCCGAGCAGATGCTGCGGAAACTTGCGCAGGAAGATCTTCTTGAGCTGTGTTTCGCGGGCGAGGCGATCGCCGCCGCCATGGGCGACGACGACGCGATTGGCGCCGGAAGACGCCAGCGTGTTGATCGCGCGCACCGCCGCGGTCTCCAGCGCCGCGCCGTCCAGCGACAGATCGATCGTCGCGCAACGGCTGCCGACCAATGAATCGAACAGCTCAGCGGCGTGCGGAGCGTTGCGCAGCGACGCGTAGCTCAGGCTGCCGGTGAGCAGCAGACCCAGCCGCTGACCCTTGCGTTCAACCAGTGCGTTGGTGCCCTGCGTGGTCGAATAGCGGATGTGATCGGTCGACGCCAGCAAGGCCACCAGGTCTTCGCTGCCGTAGATCGCCCTGGATGCCTTGCTCAGTCCGTCGATGAAGCATCGGGACAGATCGAAAGGTGTCGTCAGGGTTTTGGTGCGCCAGACCTGGTATCCGTCGAGCACGCAGATGTCGGTGAGCGTGCCGCCGTTGTCGATGTTGATGAGCCTTCCCATCGCCCTCTCCTCTCTCGTGATGAGAGCAAGGTAGGCGGCTCGGCGGGAAACGGCCCCACCCTAAACTACGGGTTCTGGATGCCGGTTTTCCCGTGCTATTCGATCAAGCCGAAGCGCCGCGCGAACGCGATCGCCTGGACACGGTTCTGGATGCGCAGCTTTTCGAAGATGTTCTTCAGGTGCCACTTGATGGTGTTGACCGATACCGAAAGCCGATCGGCGAGCTGCTGGTTGGAAAATCCCGCAGCGAGGAAGTACATCAACTTGCGCTCGCCTTCGGTGAGCGCGTCGATCAGGCTCGGTCCGCTGGGGGGCGCCGTGTCCGCCGATTTCGGCATCGGTCGGACTTCAGAGTCGCCGCTGGCCTCAAGCAGGCGTTCCAGATAGGTCATGACCGCATCCGGCTGCAGCTCGCGGTTGGGGCTGCGTTGCTGGGTCCACAGCTGCTTGAGCAGAGCGAGTATCGGCGCGCCCTCATCGAGCAAGCTGCGCAGGAACCCGCCGGATACGCCGATCTGCAGTGCCTCAAGCAACGCTCGTCCGGCGACGTTTGCCTTACCGGCTTCGTGGAGTCCGCGTGCATCGAGCAGGCGCAGTTTCAGCTCGCGACGACGATGCCGCGTGGCGACGGCGCGACGGATCTCGACGGCGAGCCAGGGCCGCACGGCGGCATAACGGCCTGTGGCGATCTGCAGGCGCGCGTAAGTCACGCCGCAGGCTTCGTCCTCACCTGCGTGGAACATCAGATCGGGCGGATCGGCATCGCGGTATGCGGCCGGCAACTCGCGCAGCCAGCGCTCGGCGGTGTCGAAGGCACCATCCAGTGTCGCCTGCCTTGCAAGCTCGGCATGCGCGTAGATCACCAGCCGTTCCAGTCCGTGGCGGTAGCCGAGATAGACCAGCCGCTCAAGAATCTCCTCGGACTCGCCACGCCGCCCGTGCAACTGTGCAATGCGAGCGCCTGTGATGCCGATGGTCGCAGCGGCATCGACGATCGCCTGCTGCTCGGCCAACTGGCCATAGTCGAGAATCAGCCGCTCGGCCTGCGCGATGTCGTTCTGTTCGTAGACCGCGCTCGCCAGATAGGCGGCCACCACCGCACCCGCCGAAGCGCTGCCCGCCGACTGCTCCTCGGTGCGACGCAGGGCCGCGCACAGGCCACGCTGGGCGTCATCGATCCGGCCCTGCGCAGTCAGCGTCATGCTGGTGATTGCGTCCTGGTAGGCCTGCCCGAAGGCATGATGGTCGCGATCGTGCAACGGTCGTGCGCGCACCATCAGGGCGCGCGCCTCATCGAAGGCACCGCGACCGACTTCGTACATCGCCCGCGCATTGAGCGTCACGCCGTACAGCGCGCCGCCACGGTCCTGCAGCAGCTCCGCGGTCTCCAGGGCCTCGATACCCATCTGTTCGACGCGATCGCGCGCCGCCAGAACGAACAGCCGCGAAACCTGGTGCAGATCGCGCGCACCAGGTACGGCTTTGCGTGATCTGAGTCGCGCATCATGGCTTTCCAGCAGGCGTTCTGCCTTGTCGAACGAACGCCGGAATCCGTAGGCGACAACCGCCGCATGCACGAGTGAATCGTGCCGGAGCACGGCCTCGATGCCGAGACGGTCGACATGGCGCTCGATCAGGCCCAGGCGCTCCTGCGCGACCAGGGATTCGACGATGCCGGCGAACAGCTGGGCGGCGCGCGCAGCATCGCCTGCGTCGAGCAGATGACCAAGGGCTTCCTCGATCAGTCCGTTGGCCTCGTACC
>JALYJV010000473.1 GCA_030775105.1 Pseudomonadota bacterium
GTTCCAGTTCGTGTACCAACCGGGATTTCCGCCGCCGCCATCAGGCATCACGGCGATGACGTCGAGTCCCTCGGTCAGAGCCTGCGCGTCGCCTCGACGGGTCCATGAGGCGTAGTCGCCGGGCGCATCGTGCAGCAGGTAAGCAGCGGATAGCGTTGGTCGGACGTCGTGTAATCCGCAGGCACCAGCACGCGGACCCGAGTATCCGTGACATGCACGTCGTCGGGTACGGGCACATCGATCTCGAAGCAGCGCGGCGCACTGCAGCTCGTGTCGTCGGTGAGAAAACGCGCGCCGGCGGGCAGGCCCGCAGCGGCGGCGGCGGAATCGCCGTCGTTGCCGCAACCCGCGCCGAGCACCGAAATCAGGGCCACCAGACTCATCCGCATCATCGTGTTCATTGACGCCAGGCCTCCACTGCTTCCCACTGCCGCAGATACGCTTCCGCCGACGAGAACAGTTGACGCAGCGCGTGGTCAATCTCCTCGCGGCTCTTGTCGTCCGTGAAGCGCTGCATGTCGGCGATCTGGTCAGCGAACAATCCGTAGTGCGACACACCGCGGCCATCGTATAGATTGAAGGTGTGATCGCCGGTGACTTGCGGTTCGAAGCGCACACGCCCGTCAACCGAAGTGAACGGATACAGCGGTGTTGCCGGGTCGCCGCTGTTGCCCGGCAGGCTGGCGATGCCGTTGACGTCGGACGCCATGCCGGTCGTGGCCACATCACCGACACTATTGCGGCTTGGGCGTTGCTCGACGCGGTTCAGCCTATCGACCCACGAGCCGCGCGAACTGCCGAAGCGCTTGATCGTGCCGCCGCCGGCGACGACGCGGTCGAGCAACTCTTCCGAGTACAGCCAGTCATGGCTGCTGGTGATGCCCGGATAATTGTTGTTCTCGGCAATCTCGAAGATGCGGTCGATCGCGGCGAGGCTGCTGTGATCGACCTCGATGATCATGCGCCTGCGCATTGTCTCCTCGACGAGGAACTGGCCCAGATCGGTGAGGCCGCGGATGTTGCACAGGCCGTGCTCGGACTGCGGCGCGAGCGGCGGCAGCGCCAGCGGCGACCGGCTGGCCTGGCCGTTGACGTATTCGAGCTGGCGCAGCAGCTGGTCGACGATGCCGAGCGGGCTGACGTCGTCCGGCGACGCGGCGGAATCTCCGCCGTAGGTTTCCGGACAGGCCTCGAACTCAAGGGGATGGCCGGTTTCGGCCAGGTTGCCGACATACAGCACGGTGCCGATGCCGAAGCCCTCGTCCGGCACGACGCCACCGAAAGCGTTGTCGAACTTGTGGATCGGGAAGAGGTGGCGTACGCCGGCGGCGTACGCGGCATCCATGCGCTGGATCAGTTCTTCGCGCGTGCACTCGGCCAGACCGAGGAACTCGCCGCAGTTGAACAGTTTGGAGATCTCGATGCCGAATACCACCGCGAGCTTGCCGTCCGCAATCACCGCGCGCGCCTCGGCCGGACTGGTGACGATGCGGAACCAGCCCTTGCCGGGGCCGCCATACTGCGCATCGATGTAGTCCTGCATCTCGTGCGCACGCTGCGCCTGCAGCCGCCAGTTCTGCTCGAAGTCGCAGGCGTTTTCCTTCTGCGGATTGAGCTGGCACAGCAGATCGTTGCCGGTGAAGTGATTGACGAACACGCGCAGGCCGCTGAGGTAGGCGCGCTCAACCCACTTGTAGTAGGTCTGGTGGTGCTGCAGTGAATTGTGCCGCGGCCAGAAGTTGAAGCTCGGCCAGCCTTTGGTTTCGTGAACCGGATTGAATCCCGAAGTCACCGTCTCGACAACACCGAGCACGCCCTGCGGGCCGTGGTTGACCGCGCAGTCATCGAGTGCATGATCGACGCCGAACTTGTGGAACGGATCGCCGTAGTTCACGCGGCCGCCAATGAATTCGTACGCGGTCAGATGCGCGTGGCCGTCGACGTAGCCATAGACATCGTTGCGATCGAGCTTGGCCGCGCCGGGACCCTGCGCGAACAACGGCACGTCGAGCAGAAACTTGGCCGGTCCGCGCGGATCGACGATCTCCGCATTGGTGCTGACTTCCGGATAAGCGTCGCAGGCCGGCTGCGCAATCAGTTCGAACTCGGTGCTCAGCCCGGTTGCCGCGGTCGCCTTGGTCAGGCCCAGCGCGCCTTCGGCAGCAGCCAGGCGCAATCCGGTGACGGCGGACGTCAGCGTGAATCGATTTCCCGATGCGTTGAGCAGGTTCCACACGGCGAGATCGCTCGCCTCGTCGACCATCGCGAGGCTCGGCGCAACGTCGATGCCACCGACCACGCCACCGACTTCGCCGAGACCCTCACCGGTATCGCGGATGCCGCCGAGTCCCGGCGCGAGCGGGTCGAGAAAGAAGTCGGCCATGTCGCCGATACCGCCGACCAGATAGCCGACTTCACCGATGAAGTTGCCGACTTCATCGAGCAGTTCGCCCGCAGGGTCACTGATGCCGAGCAGCGCCTTGTTGCCAGGCTCTCCCGGTGCGCGGCTGTACGCCGACAGCAAAAGATACGAGCCGAGCGCGGTCGGCTTCATGTAGAACGCCGTCGCCTCTGCGGCGTTGTCGGTGACCATGTAGTCGTGCGCGCCGCTATCAGCGGTGACGTAGCCGGCGTCGGACCTGAGTGCGTAGCAGCCGTTGGCAAACGAGTAGATGGTCTGAGCTCCGGCAACGTCACCCGGGACTGGCGTTGGCACCACTCCGCCGCTGGCGCCGCCCGCGGTGCCGGCGTCGCCGACCGAGGTGCTGCTGCCGCAGGCCGCGAGCCCCATCGCCACTGCTGCTGCCAGTCCCGTCCTGATCCAGCTTCCCGCACTGCGCTGCCCGCTGAACATCGTTCGCCCCCAAAGAAATCGACAAAATCTCCCGACAACTCACGAGCTTATGTCGGCGTGATGAAAACGACCAAGGTAAATCCAGCTTAAAGGTCAGGCCTGGCCTGACATGGATCGATTGCCGTTGCCGAGCCCGTACTTCGCGTGCGTAAAGATCCCGGAAGGCGACGCGCTACAATGCGCGCCCTACGTTGTAGCGATTCCAGCATGCCCGCCTCCAGTACCCCCGCCAGCCGCACACGTCGTGCGAAGCCAGCCACCTCTCCCAAGGTGGGTTTTGTCTCGCTGGGCTGCCCCAAGGCGCTGGTCGATTCCGAACGTATCCTGACCCAGCTGCGCGCCGAGGGTTACGTGACCTCGCCGACCTACGACGCGGCTGATGTGGTTGTCGTCAACACCTGCGGCTTCATCGACGCCGCGGTCGAGGAATCCCTCGAAGCCATCGGCGAAGCGATGTCCGAGAACGGCAAGGTCATCGTCACCGGCTGCATGGGCGCGGGCCCGAAGAGCCAGATCGTCCGCGAGCGGTTTCCGGATCTGCTGTCGATCAGCGGCCCGCAGGACTACATCAGCGTCATGCAGGCCGTGCACAAGGCGGTGCCGCCGGCGCACGATCCATTCCTCGACCTGCTGCCGTCGCCGAAGAACGATGCGGTCGGCATCAAGCTGACGCCCAAGCACTACGCGTACGTCAAGATCTCCGAAGGCTGCAACCACAAGTGCAGCTTCTGCATCATCCCGTCGATGCGCGGCAAGCTCGCTTCGCGCCCGGTCGGCGAGGTGCTGCTCGAGGCCGAGAAGCTCGCGCGCTCTGGCGTGCAGGAGCTGCTCGTGATCTCGCAGGACACCTCGGCCTATGGCGCGGATCTCAAGTACGCGGCCAGCAGCTGGCGCGGACGCGATTACCAGACGCGTCTGCTCGATCTCTGCGACGGCCTCGGCGAACTCGGCATCTGGGCACGTCTGCACTACGTGTATCCGTATCCGCACGTCGACCAGATCATTCCGCTGATGGCAGCGGGCAAGATCCTGCCCTACCTCGACGTGCCGTTTCAGCACGCATCGACCTCCGTGCTCAAGGCGATGAAGCGCCCGGCCGCGGCCGAGAACACGCTCAAGCGACTCGCGGCCTGGCGCGCAATCTGTCCGGAACTCACCGTGCGCTCGACCTTCATCGTCGGTTTCCCCGGCGAGACCGAGGACGACTTCGAGCTGCTGCTCGACTGGCTCGACGAGGCCCAGCTTGATCGCGTCGGCTGCTTCCGTTATTCACCGGTCAGCGGCGCCACCGCGAACGCGCTGCCCGGCGCAGTACCGGATGAAGTGAAGGAAGAGCGCTACGAGCGCTTCATGGAAAAGCAGGCCGGCATCAGTGCCGCGAAGCTGCAGAAGAAGATCGGCAAGACGATCGAAGTGCTGCTCGATGAAGTCCACGAAGACGCCGCCTGCGTCGGTCGTTCATGGGCCGATGCACCGGAAATCGACGGCAAGGTCTACGTCAAGGACCTGCGCAAGCCCAAGGTCGGTCAGCGCATCAAGGTCAAGGTGGTGGATGCCGACGATTACGATCTGTTTGCGGTGCCGGCATAGGGTCCGCTAACGCCGCTGCAGTATCTCGATACCCCCGGCTTCGCCGGGCACTCGATACGAACGGAGCTTGGTTTTTGCCGCGGGGGAAACCAGCCCCCGTTCGCGTCGAGTGCCGCGCACCAGCACGGTGAATCGAGACGCCGGCACAAACTCCGACGCACCTACGGCTTCTTGCCCGGCGCCGTCTTCCCGGTATTCGCCACATCCAGCTGCATCTCCATCGCCCCACGCAGCATCATCAGGATGAAACGCTCGGCGCGGCCGCGGATGGCCGGGCGCTGCGCTGGCTGTTCGAGATAGTCGAGCGAGAAGTAGGCCATCTCGCGGACGATGACCGACGCGATTTCGTACATGGTTTCTTCGTTGACCACTTGCGGCGGCGTCAGCTGCAGCATGTCCTCGGCCATGTCGGCGGCCAGCGTGTCGAAGATCTTGCGGATTGCCGCGCGCAGCACCGGCGATGGACCATGCAGTTCGCGGATGCCGACGACATAGGCCTGTTCGTGCTGGGTGACGAACTCCAGCACCAGCGCGACTGAGGCCCTGACGATGACGGCGGCACGCTCGCTCAGTTCGCGCGGGTCTTCGAGCGTCGCCATTTGACTCAGATCGCCAAACGGCAGACGACGGCGCTCGCGCAGACCGCGACGCAGATGGCCACTCAGCTCTTCGATGACCGCAAGTCCGAGGTCGTCGAAATCCCGGAAGTGTCGATAGAAGGTATTCGGGTTCAGGCCGGCCTGTCGGGCTACCTCGCGCAGCCCCAGTGAAGCCAGGCTGCGCGTCGTCGCCGCAAGCTGCATCGCGGCTGCCATGAGTCTCTGGCGCCCGGTTTGCGGCGGATCAATGTGTGCCCCCGCGCTTAGTCCGCCCTCAATAACCTTAGTCATTTCAATGATATCCGTGATTCAGCAATACAATCGTGACATTGAGCATTGACACGGTTGTATACAGTCGTCTACCTTGGACGTAGACAAGTGTAGACAAGTATCCGTGTCCTTGTCGCCATTCAGCGAGGAGCCTTATCCATGAGCCAGGTCATCAACGAACCCGTTACCGCCACGGCCGCGAAGCACGGCACCGCCAAGGCGCGTCCGAACATGCTGCCGACACGGCGCGACGTGCATTTCCGCCTGCCTGCCGAACGCATTTCCGACTGGAACAAGAACAGCGTGCATCTGTCGCAGTTCATGAACACGCTGTCGATCCTGTTCCCGGTCGGCGAGCGCTTCTTCATCGATGCGGTGCGCGCCTACCGCGACCGCATCACCGATCCTGAGCTCAAGCAGGCCGTGACCGCCTTCATCGGCCAGGAGGCCATGCACGGGCGCGAGCACGAGGAATACAACGAGGCGCTGTTCGCCAAGGTTCCGGAAGCCGCCGCGGTCGAGCGCTTCGTTGCGCGCTTCCTGTCACTGCTGAAGAAGCTGCCGCCGCGCATGCGCCTCAACGCGACGATTTCGCTCGAGCATTTCACCGCGATCCTTGCCGACCGCCTGCTGATCGAGGAAGACATTCTCAAGGACTGCGAGCCACGCTTCGCGGCGTTGTGGCGCTGGCATGCGCTGGAGGAAACCGAGCACAAGGCGGTGGCCTTCGATGTCTGGCGGACGATTGCCGGCAACGGCCCCGTCGCCAATATCGAACGCGGCGTCGGCCTCCTGATCGCGAGCGTGCTGTTGTGGGCGATCGTGCTGCCGTCATACCTGCTGATCCTGCGTCGTGAAGGCAAGCTGACCGACCTCAAGGGCTGGCGCCTGTTCTTCAGCTACACCTTCACCAAAGTGCCGTTCTTCCCGCGCCTGGTGCGCCCGTGGCTGGACTACTTCCGCCCGAGCTTCCATCCCTGGGACCACGACAACCGCCACTTCCTGGCGCAGATCGATCCCCTGCTGAGCAAGCTTCAGACCGCTGCCTGATCCGTCAGAGAAGCAACGGAGCATTGCTGCATGGGCATCTATGAATCGGCGGCGTCGGCGACGCGCGACGCGCATCGCATCCTCATCATCGGCAGCGGCTTTTCCGGCCTGGGCATGGCGATCCAGCTCAAGCAGGCCGGCATCCATGATTTCCTCGTGCTGGAGAAGGAAGGCGGCGTCGGCGGCACCTGGCGCGTCAACAACTATCCGGGTTGCGCCTGCGACGTGCAGTCGCATCTGTATTCGTTCTCGTTCGAGCCAAATCCGGACTGGACGCGGATGTTCGCGCCACAGCCGGAGATCAAGGCCTATCTTGAGCACTGCGCCGAGAAATACGGCATCACACCGCACCTGCGTCTGAACACCGAAGTCCGCTCGGCGCGCTGGGACGATGACGCCGGTCTGTGGCATGTGACGGATGCGCAGGGCGCGGTGTACCGCGCACAGGTGCTCGTGTCCGGCATGGGCGGACTGTCGACGCCGTCATATCCCGAGCTCAAGGGCATAGCGAACTTCAAGGGCAGGACCTTCCACTCGCAGCAGTGGGATCACGATTACGATCTGGCCGGCAAGCGCGTCGCCGTCATCGGCACCGGTGCATCGGCGATCCAGTTCGTGCCGAAGATCCAGGCGCAGGTCGCGCGTCTGGATCTGTACCAGCGCACGCCGCCGTGGATCATCCCCAAGCCCGATCGCGCAATCAGCGGCATCGAGCGCATTTTGTTCGCACGCCTTCCTGCCGCACAGAAGGCAATCCGTGGCGCGATCTACAGCGCGCTCGAAAGCCGCGCGCTGGCGTTTACTGTCGAACCGCGCCTGATGAAGCTCGCGCAGAAAGTCGCGGAGTGGCATATCCGGCGGCAGATCAAGAGCCCGGTGCTGCGCACGCTGGTGACGCCGGATTACACGATGGGCTGCAAGCGCGTACTGATTTCGGATGACTACTATCCGGCACTGATGCAGGCCAATGTCGATGTCATCGGCGACGGCATCAATGAAGTGCGTGCCAACAGCATCGTCGACAGCAACGGTGTCGAACGCGAAGTCGACACGATCATCTACGGCACCGGCTTCAAGGCAACCGATCCGGTTGCGCGCGGCGTCGTGTTCGGCCGTGATGGTCAGGATCTGTTCGATGCCTGGCCGCAGGGCCCGGAAGCCTACAAGGGCGCCGCGGTCGCAGGCTTCCCCAATCTGTTCTTCCTGATGGGCCCGAACACCGGGCTCGGTCACAACTCGATGGTCTACATGATCGAGTCGCAGATCGCCTATGTGATCGATGCGATCCGCACGATGAAGAATCGTCGGCTGCGTTCGGTCGAAGTACGCGCCGATGCACAGGAGCGCTTCAACAAGTCATTGCATCAGCGCATGCGGCGTTCGATCTGGAGCGTCGGTGGCTGCGTGAGCTGGTATGTGCATCCGGAAAGCGGCCGCAACGTCACGCTGTGGCCGGGCTTCACCTGGCAGTTCCGCCGGCTGACGCGACGCTTTGATGCGCATGCCTATCAGCTGAGCGGTGAAGGCACGCATGCGCCGGCGAAGTCCGCGCCGTCCGAACCGGTTGCGACGCCCGCTTAGGGCAAAGCCAGATTCCACAGCGGCACGGTCAACAGCGACAGCAGGATGCCGCCGCCGAGGATGCTGTTGGCGAGCGGTGAATCGAGATGGTGCTGATCGCAAAGGATGGCGGCCGAGATCATCGGTGCCATTGATGCCTGCAAGGTCGCAATCGTCAGCGTCAGCCCGCCCACGCCGCACAGCCAGCCCACGCTCACGATCAGCAGCGGCGCAACCAGCAGTTTCCATCCAAGACTGAGCGCGACCGGCAATGCCTGGCCGTTTCCCAGGTGGAAACGGAAACGCAGGCCGACCGAGAACAGCGCCAGCGGCACGAGGGTTGAACCGACCCGCAGCAAGATGTCTTCGGCAATCGGCGGCCAACCGCCGGACATGCCAACCAGTGCACCGAGAAGCAACGCAGCGAAGGGCGGGAACTTCAGAACCTTGAGTGCGATCTCGCGCGGCCGGGTATGACCTCCCGAGTACATCGCCGAAACAATGGTGCCGCTGACCGCGAGCATGAGGAAGCAACCCAGCTGATCGGCGACAACACCGACGGCGAGACCCTCACGCCCGCGCAGGGCTTCGAGCAACGGGTAGCCCAGGAAGGACGTGTTGCCGAGTCCGCCCATGATGATCAAGCCACCAATACGTGCGCGGCTCCAGCCGAAATGCCTGCCCAACGCCCGGAACAGCACGAAGGAACCGGCAAACACCAGCCACTGCGATACCGGCAGATACCAGGATTGCCATTCGATCTGCACGCGCGGCACCAGGTCCAGCACCATCGCCGGCAAGGCGATATTGATCACCCACCAGTTCAGGCCTTGAGCCAAGCCCATCGGCGGTCGCGCAAAACGTGCGACGAGTACGCCGAGCAACAGGCACGCGATGAGGAGTACGAAGGCGCTCATGAGGCGTGAATTGTAATCGCAGTGCGCCTGCGAACAGGCCCACCTTGCCTAGAAGAACGCCACGACCATCACTGCGCACATGCCGATCAGCGCGAGAAGCCCGACTGCAAACGCGGCCGACCGGGCGAGCTGCACTCCAAGGTAGTACGCCACCATGTGCGCGCTGCGTGCTGCGACATAGACCCACGCGAGCGTGTTGAGCCAGCTGGCATTGGCGGCAACGAGCACACCAACGATGGCCAGCACGATGAATGCGGCGATGCTTTCATTGGTGTTGGCGTGTGCACGGCTGGCGCGGAACAGAAAGCTGGCGTGATCGGGCTTGATCGGCAGGCCGGGTGCGTGCTTAGCCACGATGCCGGCGACATCCAGCACGAGCAACTGCACGCACAGCAGCAGCGCCGAGACGCCGAGCGCGATGACGGTGGGTTCGTAAGGCATCAGCCAGGCTTGCATGAGGTACTCCGTATTTTGGTTCGCCCAGATTGTCCGGGCTTTGGTCGGCGAAGCACAGCTTTCGGTGTTGTGCTTTTTATTAGATTAAACATGTTTTATACAATATTAAAACACATTGTGCATTGTGGTGGTGAGCAGAAGTCCGGATACGCAGCGTGGAAAGGGCGGCGCATGATGCGCATCAACCGGGGCCCGGCGATGGACAGTTGCAGCGCAGTCCATGAGACTCGCGCCATCGCTACTTTCACTCCTGATGCAGTCAATGGGGATTACTCAGCATGAGCTTGATGCGCACCAAGGCGATTGATCCGAACGCCAACACCGGTCTCAAACGCTGCCTTACCGCTTCCGACCTCGTGCTGCTGGGCATCGGCTGCATCATCGGCACCGGCATCTTCGTACTGACCGGCGTTGCCGCCGCAAAACATGCAGGGCCGGCGATCGTGCTGTCGTTCATCATCTCGGGTACGGCCTGTGCATTCGCGGCGCTGTGCTATGCGGAACTCTCGGCCGCGATCGGCGGCAGCGGCAGTGCCTACGGTTACGCGTATGCGGGCATCGGCGAGTTCATCGCCTGGATCATCGGCTGGGACCTGATCCTCGAATACGCGGTGGCGACCGCAACGGTGTCGATCGGCTGGTCGGGTTACTTTGCAAATATCCTGCACGCCTACTTCGGCATCGACCTGCCGGCCGAGTTCACATCGGCACCGTCCGAAGGCGGCATCGCCAATTTGCCGGCAATGATCATCGTCATGACGTTGGCGTCGCTGCTGTGCTGGGGCGTGAAGGAATCTGCACGCTTCAACGGCGCGATGGTGATGGTCAAGCTGGCGACGATCCTGGCGTTCATTGCCATCGCCGGCCCGCACGTGAACATCGACAACTGGACGCCGTTCATTCCGGAGCGCGTCGTCGATGCCGACGGCAATGGCCACTTCGGTTTCATGGGCGTGACCACGGCGGCGGCGTTGATCTTCTTTGCCTACATCGGCTTCGATGCGGTCTCCACCGCCGGCGAAGAAGCGGTGAACCCGCAACGCGACCTTCCAATCGGCATTCTTGTGTCGCTGGCGATCTGCACCGTGCTGTACATCGTCGTCTCGGGCATCCTTACCGGCGTGGTGCCGTACGCGGAGATCAACATCAAGGCGCCGGTTGCCGAAGCGATGCGCAGTCTCGGGCTGAACTGGGCCCAGGGCCTGATCGCCACCGGCGCGATCTTCGGCATCACCACCGTGATGCTGGTGCTGTACTACGGTCTGACCCGCGTGGTGCTCGCGATGTCACGCGACGGCTTGCTGCCTGCAAGCATGGCGAGCATCAACACGAAGACGCAGACGCCGGTGAAGCTGATCCTAGGCAGCGGCGTCGTGATTGCCTTGATTGCCGGCTTCTTCCCGATCGGCGAGGTGGCGGAGCTGGTCAACCTCGGCACGCTCGGCGCGTTCTTCCTCGTCTGCGCCAGTGTGATCATGCTGCGCAAATCGAAGCCGGACATGGTGCGGCCGTTCAAGGTGCCGATGGTGCCGCTGATTCCGATTCTGGGCATGGGCTTCTGCGCCTGGCTGATGGTGAGCCTGCCGGCACGAACCTGGATCGCTTTTGGAATCTGGATGGCGATCGGACTGGTGGTGTACTTCGTGTACTCGCGCAGCCATGCGGTTGCAGGTAAGGCCACTGTCGATGTCGCGCTGCATCCGCCGCGCTAGTCAGTAAATGTTTCGAATCAGGGCGTTCACGGCAATGCATGCTGCGAACGCCCTTTTGCGTGCAGCCGTCCGATGATGCTCCTGCAGCGAAGATAGCTCCGTGTACGGACTCCGCCTGCGCTTCGCCAGATTCGTACTGCGCCACATGGCCTGGTCCTGGGCCGCATTCATCCTCGTCACGCTGTTCTTCATTACCGGGCTGCCCAAGGTCGAGCTACAGACCATCTTCTCGGATCTGCTGCCGGGCGATGATCCCTTCGTTCAGGTCTTCAAGGATCATCCGTCTTTCGGCAATCCGCTGACCGTAATGATGATGGTGCAGCGTACCGACGGCGGCGATATCTACGACGGCGAGACGCTGGCCAAGGTCTGGAAGCTGACACGCGATATCGACCTGACACCCGGTGTCGATCACGACCAGATTCTTTCGATCTCGACCGAGAAGGCGCGCTACGCGGAAGCTACGCCGTTCGGCATCGACATGCGCCCGCTGATGGGCGACCGGCCGCCGCAGACGCAGGACGAACTCGACACCTTCAGGCGCCGCGTCGATCACTCGCCCAAGGTCCGCGAGTTCCTGATCTCGCGCGACGACAAGGCGACGCTGGTGATGGCCACGTTCATAGAACCACGCACCGACTACGGCGTGGTGTTCGATCACGTCCAGGCATTGGCCGCAGCCGCGCGCGACGAGCGGCACGCCATCTACGTTGCCGGCCAGCCGATCCTGATCGGCTGGGTCTACAAGTACGAGTGGCAGATGGTCGGCATCTTCTGCGTCACTCTGGCGGCACTGGTCCTGGCGCTGGCGCTGTACATGCGCAACTGGGTCGGCGTACTGACGCCGATCGTGACCAGTACGGTCGCCGGCATCTGGGCATTCGGTCTGGTCGGCTGGCTCAACATCTCTATCGAGCCGCTGCTGATGGTCGTGCCGCTGCTGCTGACCGCGCGCAGCTTTTCGCACAGCGTGCAGTTCACCGAACGCTTCTACGAACAGTTCGCGCAGCTGGGCGATCGACGCCTGGCGGTTGAGCGAACGATGGCCATCATGATGGCCCCCTCGGTGCTCGGAATTCTGACCGACGTGCTAGGCATCGTCGTGGTCGCGGCCGCGCCGATCCCGGCGATGCTGCGCCACGCCATTTTCTGCGGCATGTGGGCGGTATGGCTGATCCCGACCGGCGTCGTGCTGATCTCCCTGCTGCTCGCCAGCCTGCCGGCACCGCGCAACGCGAAGCAGCTCACCGGCTCCGGCAGCGACGCAACAACGGCCTTTCTCAAGCGTGTGCTACGCGGCATCGGGCGCTGCACCCACGGACCCGCCGCGAAGATCACGACGGTCATCGTCTTAGCGCTGTCCGCCATTACGATCCATACCGCCTCACGCATCGAGATCGGCAACCCGGTCGAAGGCAGCAACCTGCTGTGGGACGACTCGCCGTTCAATACATCGGTGCGGGCGATCAATGCCTCATTCCCCGGCCTGAACACGCTGGAGATCGTTCTCGAGGCGCGCAACCCGCGTGACCCGGAGTGGAATGCGCAGAAGCTCGACATGGTGCAGACGATGTCCCGCCTGCAGATCCTGATGGAAGACAGCGCGGCACCGCCGCGCGCCAGCCTGTCGTTTGCCGACTACCTCAGTGAATCCGCACGCCTGTTCAATGGCGGCCATCCGAAATGGGCTCCGCTGGATCCGCGCCAAGCGGCGATCAGTGCCGCTGCGATGGGCGCGCTGCTGGGTTCGAGCGAGAAGAATCTTGGCCACGTCGTTTCGTCCGGCCTGCAGCACGCCACGGTTTCGCTGTGGTACCCGGACAACAGGCAGGCGACCGTCGACGCGGCGCTCGCTGCCGCCAGGGCAGCGGTCGACGCGGTCGGCATCGAGCACGAGGATTTCCGGGTGCGGCTGGGATCGGGCACGATCGCGCTGCAGGAGGCTGTCAATCGCGTGATCGAGCGCTATCACCTTGTCGTGATCCTCGCGGTGAGTTTTTGCGTCTTTGTCCTCGCCAGCCTGGCCTATCGATCATTGCTTGCCGGGCTGCTGCTGCTCGTGCCGGTCAGCCTGGCCAACGCGGCCCTGACTGCCGCCATGCACCTGCTCGGTGTCGGCCTCGACGTGAACTCGATGATCGTCGCCGCGATCGGCGTCGGCGTCGGCATCGACTACGGTATCTACCTGCTGTCGCGCATCTGCGAGGAGGTCCAGCAGAACGACGGCGACTGGGCACAGGCGATAGACGCGTCGCTCGTCACAACCGGCAAGGCAATCCTGTTCACTGCCTCGATCATGGTGATCGGCATCCTGCCGTGGTATCTGATGTCCGATCTCAAGTTCGTTGCCGACATGGGCCTGCTGCTGATCTCAATCATGGGCATCAACATGCTGCTCTCGCTGATCGTGCTACCGCTCCTGGTCTGGTGGCTCAAACCGCCTTTCGCATTGCGCTACCAGGCGAACGTCCGTCCAGCCTAGAAGCTTTGTACTCCACGCCGGAACTGGCGCACACTGACTGCAGAACAGCGGCTTAAAAAAGTACGAGGAGAAGCCCATGCAAGTTGCTGCAAAGCCGTGGCTGCTGCAGAAGTTCACCGACCTGACCGACGCCTTTGCCTGGCCGCTGCGCACTTCGCACTATCTCGAACTGGTCAATCCGCTGTGGACGACCCATGCGCTTCAGGCACGTGTCGTCAGCGTCTGGGATGAGACCGCCGACGCCCGTACGCTCACGCTCAAGCCCGGGGCAAACTGGCGCAGTCACCGACCCGGCCAGCACCTGCGCATCGGCGTGCCCATCGGCGGCATGCACTACACGCGCACCTACTCGATCAGCTCGGAACCTGAGCGCGACGACGAGCTGATCACGATCACCGTGAAGGCCATCGCCGGCGGACGCATGTCGCACCACCTGGCGAGGCAGATCAAGCCGGGCGACTACCTGCCGATCGGCGTGCCGCAGGGCGACTTCTATCTGCCCGACGCCAATCCCGTGCAACCCTTGTTCGTCAGCGCCGGCAGCGGCATCACGCCGGTCATGAGCATGCTGCGCAGCCTGATCGCGCAGGAGCGTCTGCCCGATGTCGTGCACATTCACTACGCACCGCACGCCTATGACGTGATCTTCGGCAAGGAGCTGCAGGCCCTCGCGCAGAAGCACCCGCGTTACAAACTGCATCTGGTCTATACCCGCGAGCCAGGTGAAACCAGCACCGCCAAGCGCCACTTCAATGCGGAGACGCTCGCCAGCGTGTGCCCGGACTGGCGTACGCGCGACACCTATGCCTGCGGCCCGCAAGGCATGCTCGACACGATCGAAACGCTGTGGGCCGAGGCCGGTCTGAATCGTCAGCTGCACACGGAGCGCTTCCGCGCCCAGATTGCAGCTGCGCCCAGCGAGATCACCGCCGGCACCGTGCGTTTCATCAACAGCGCAGTCAGCGCACCGTCCGACGGCATCATCAACCTGCTGCGGCTGGCCGAAGACCACGGCCTCAATCCGCCGCACGGTTGCCGCATGGGCATCTGCCATGGCTGCGACGCAACGCTGAAGAGCGGCTGTGTGCGTGACCTGCGCACCAACGCACTTCTCAACGAGGTTGGGCAGGTGGTGCAGATCTGTGTCTGCGCCGCCGCAGGCGACGCCGAACTCGATATCTAGTCAATTGCCGGAGCAAACCATGGGCATGCCCACACATCTGAGCGCTGGCGACATCGAAGAGTTCGGTCGCGAGATGGACGCGATCCGCAACGAGGTGATGGACTCGCGTGGCGCCGAGGATCGCGCCTACATCCTCAGGATCATCCGCTGGCAACGCAGCCTCGCGCTCGGCGGACGGATCGTCATGTTCCTGAGCCTGTTGCTGTTGCCCGCCTCCGCGCTGCCGTACTCGGGCTGGCCGCAGTTCATGGTCGTGCTCGGACTCGGTGCAGCGATGCTCGGCATCGCCAAGATCATCGAGAACATGGAGATCGGCCACAACGTCATGCACGCGCAGTGGGACTGGATGCGTGACCCCGACATCCAGAGCAATACCTGGGAGTGGGACAACGTCTGCCCCAGCGACCAGTGGAAGCACAGCCACAATGTCGTTCATCACACCTGGACCAACGTGCTCGGCAAGGATCCCGACGTCGGCTACGGCGTGATGCGCGTGACACCGCACCAGCGCTGGCGCCCGAAGTATCTGTTCCAGCCGGTCACGAATTTTCTGCTCAACATCCTGTTCCAGTGGGGCGTGGCGATACACGACGTCGAAGTCGACAAGATTCTCGAAGGCAAGAAAACTCTCGCCTCCGTGCGACCGCTGCTGCGTCGTATTGCCTGGAAAGCGGTGCGCCAGTTGCGCAAGGATTACCTGCTGTGGCCCGCACTCGGTGCGCTGCTGACCCTGCCGTTCTCGCTGTTCCTGCAAGTCGACATGCTGCACATCGCAC
>JALYJV010000474.1 GCA_030775105.1 Pseudomonadota bacterium
CCCCAGAAACCTTCGCGAAGGTAATCGATGCCGGCGTGCGCCGATGGATACTGCTCGTCCTGACCATCGACCAGTCCTTCGACCACCGCGCGGCGCTTGCTGGTGTAATCCACGCTCAGATCGACAATCCAGCGGCTGGTCAGCGTTGCCGTCAGCGGATACGACCAGGCGATCTGGTATTCCTCGAGATCGCCGTCGATCCGCGCGCCGCCTTGGGCCTGCTTGTAGTCAATCAGGTGACCCGACAGACCGAACAGACCGTACCGCGTCACGCGATTCCAGCCGAGAGAGCCTTCGTAGTAGTCGTCCGCCGCATCCTCGTCGCGGGTCGGGGCTGCGGTCAAAATCAGCTCGGCGCTGTCGCCCGCCACGGTCGTATGCTGCAATTGCAGATCCAGCAGATTGCGACCGACGAAGCGGTTGCCATGGTTTGAGTACGCCGCAGCGACGCTGGTCCGCTTCTCACGGTCGTCGAGCAGATCGACCTGCAGCTGTTGTCCAGCGTTGGTCCACGCCAGTTTGGAGATCGCAGTGACGCCCGAACGATCGGCATGCGCGGCGGCAAGGATGCGGCGCGGCTCGAAATCGTGATCACGCAATGGCTCGGTCGTCGCCATATCGGAGAAATAGCCCTGCACCGGCGCGCTTGCATCTACGCTGGTCAACCCACGTAGTTCGACGAGCAGGAACAGGTCGTTCGCATTTCTGGCGTAGCGCAGCTGGGCACCGAGATAGCCGGCGTCGTAGTACGCCTGCGCGACCGCGCGGATCGCGTTGGACAAGGTATCCGCATCGGCAATCAGCGCCGCGAGTTCGTCGGTATCGATGCGCTGCGGACCGAGCAGATGAATGCGATACGCATCGTACTTCACGACGGTGGCCGTCTGTCCGTCCTGAACCATCGACAGTTCGGACAGTTCCGGCGGCAACGGAGGGGGCAGCGAAACGCTCATTACTGAAACTCCTGCTTGCCCGCTGGGCGGATTGCATGAGCCAACTGATTCGTCCTGCAACAAGCACGACTGCCATCTTCAGATTGCTCACAGAATGCGCGTTACAGCACATTGCGTGCCCACGATTCCGGCCTCAAACCGTCGTCACGCTGAATGCTTTAATTCACTGTGAATTCATAGGCATGGGTACACGATGGAGGCCCATTCAGAGCAGGAGCTCTTTTATGAACAGAAGTCCAATCATGACCGTAATCGCTGTGTGTGCTGCCGCTGCATTTGGTACTGCGCATGCAGACTCCCGCAACGCCAACGGAGCACAGACACGACTTCTCGGTGAGAACGGTATTGTCCGCAGCGCCTTGACTCAGATGGGCGCGCAGTCTGCCGATAGCGGCAATGCCTTGCGCGAGCGCAGGGAAAACCGCGAACAGCTCAACGAGCGCAATGAGGACGATTTGCGCGCTCGCATTGCCGACAATCGTGAGCAACGCATGGAGGCCCGCACTGACGGCTCCAGCAATGCCCTGGTTGGTCTTGAAGACACCGAAGCCGGGACTGAGCGCGGCCTCACGCTGGGCCGCCTGAAGGTGGCTGTTGCAGGCGAAGCCAATCGCGCCGGTGAGGAAGGCGACGATCAGCCGGCGGCGGCTTCCAGCAAGGTCACCGTGAGCACCATTCCGAAGGAAGGTGAAGACAGTGACGTCAAAGGCAGCAGTGTTGCTACCGGCCTGACGCTGAAGGGCCCGTCGCAGGAATCGGACGACAACCCGATCGATGACGACGACGATGCCAGCCGTGTCGGCGGCAGCGCGGAGACCAGTCTCAAGCTGAGCACGCCGAAACGGGACGACAACACCGAAACCAATTCCTACGGCAGCAGCATCAAGGTCGGCCTCAAGGGCGTCACGACCACGCCCGAGTCGGAATAGCTTCGGCAGCCACCGGCGGTCTCAGCCCACGCTGATTGAAGTCGTTCCGAGCAAAGGGCCCGCAATGCGGGCCCTTTCTGTTATGTGCATTGTCCGCATCGCGGGCTGTGACTGCTCGTGAGGATCGCCCGCAGGCTTTCTCCAGCGCTCGTCACCGCAGGAACAAATCGTGCGGACGTTGACAACGCAGCCCACATCCAATGGAGCACCAACATGAGTTCACGACTATCCCCGCTCAGCAAGGCCAGCAATGGCCTGGCGAGTGATTTCCGCGCATTGGCAGGTCATGCCGAGGATCTGCTCAAAGCCACTGCCGACATCACGACCGGCAAGGTCAAGTCGGCCCGCGAGCAGCTCGACGCCAGTCTCAGCGAAGCGCACAGCCGTCTCGAATCGGCGCAGGACCAGTCACTGGAAGTCGCCAAGGCCGCAGTGACCCGCTCGGTCGAGTATGCGCGCGAACGCCCCTACCAAACCGCGGCCATTGCAACGCTGCTGGGGCTGGCGATTGCCGGCCTCTGGTACAGCCGCAGCAAGCAGTAGATCGCAAGACAGCCGCATCAGAACAAAGGCCGGCTCATCATGAGCCGGCCGCTGCTGATCTTATGTCCCCACCTTATGCACGCCGGCGTAGCTCTGCCGGCGGCAGGCGCAGCATGTGGCGGTACTTCGATACCGTGCGCCGCGCGATACGTATGCCCTGCGCACGCAGCTGGATCGCGATGTCGACATCCGACAACGGCGCATCGCTGCCTTCCTCTGCAATGATCTCCCGGATCAGCGCCCGGACTGCAGTTGCCGAGCAGGCTGGCCCGTGGCGCATCTGCAGCTCGCGCGAGAAGAAGTGCTTGAACTCGAAGCAGCCACGCGGTGTTTGCATGTGCTTGTTGTTGGTCGCCCGGGAGACCGTGGACTCGTGCAGACCCAGTTCGTCGGCCACTTCGCGCAGCACCATCGGCTTGAGCGCGATATCTCCATGCGCAAAGAAATCGCTCTGATGCTCGACGATGCATTCGGCCACTCGCTGGATGGTATCGAAGCGTTGGTCGGCATTGCGCAGAAACCACCTCGCCTGCTGAAGCTGCTGCGACATCGCCGGACTATGTTCGTTGCGATTCCTGCGCAACAGATCGGCGTACTGCTGATTGAGCCGGGCACGCGGGCGCACTGCAGGGTTGAGCTTGACCTTGTAGGCCCCGCGATGACGGACGACGAGCACGTCGGGAATGACGTAATCCGGGGCCTTCGGCGAGTAACGACTGCCAGGGTGGGGATCAAGGCGCCGGATCAGCGCGCAGGCTTCACGTACCCGCTCCTCGTGATGGTTCAGCTTCTTGTAGAGCGCGACGTAGTCATGTCGCGCCAGCAGCTGCAGATGGTGAGTGAGGATGCCCATAGCCAGTTCACGATCGCCTTCGGACGGATCCAAGGCATTCAGCTGCAGGCTCAGACAATCAACCAGATCGATCGCCCCGACGCCGGCAGGATCGAAACGGCGAACCAGCGCTAACGCCTCGTCGATCTCGCTCGACAGCAGGGGCGGGTCGACTTCGACGGCATCAAAGGACGCGTTGAGGTCGTCACGCAAGTAGCCGTCCTCGTCGAGCGTGTCGATGACGATCTCGGCGGCAATGACGATCCGCTCACTGGCGCGGGATGCATACAGCTGATTGCGTAGATGTTCGCGCAGGCCGAGCTTTTCCGGGACCCAGCTCAGGTCGGTGCCATCGCCGCCGCCACCCGTCGACGACCGCGTGCGCTCGAAAGCGCTGCCGAGACTGGAACCATCCCAGTCATCGACTCCCGGATCCGGACTATCGGCCTGAAGTTCCGGAGACGCATCGGCAGACGCATTCGCGGGCTCCTCGGGCTCCTCGACCTCCTCCAGAAACGGGTTATCGGACAGCGAGTCGCGAAGTTCCTGATCGAACTCGACGGCGGACAGCTGCAGCATGCGGATCGCCTGCTGCAGGCGCGGCGAGATCGACATCGATTGTTTCGTGGAAAGCGACAGGGCAACGCTCATGAGATCCATCTCCTTGACGGCGTGCTGGCCGGATGTGAATTCCTTTTCACTGATTCAACAGCGCTTA
>JALYJV010000475.1 GCA_030775105.1 Pseudomonadota bacterium
GGGCGGCACTCGCTGGCGAGTTCGAGGCCGCCAAGGCCATCGCTGGCCGCGAACAGGTTGATGCCGAGCGGCCGCAGAATGCCTTCCATCAGGCCTCGATGCGCCGGATCGTCGTCGGCCATCAGCACGGTGACGCGCGGGCCGAGGTAGCCGACGATGCGGCGCTTTTCCGGCACGACGCTTTCCGCGGATGCTCCAGAGAGATACATGCGCACCGAGAACAGGCTGCCCTGCCCCGGCGTGCTGCGCACCGAGATTTCGCCGCCCATGATCTGCACAAGTACTTTGGTAATCGTCAGGCCGAGTCCGACGCCGGGCACGGCCTGGATGCCGGGCATGCTGCCGCGCTCGAACGGCTTGAAGATGCCTTCGAGATCTTCGGGGCGGATGCCGATGCCGCTGTCGCTGACTTCGATCTCGGCAACCTGGCTCGACGGATAGCGCACCGTGAGTCCGACGTGCCCGTCGCGCGTGTACTTGATCGCATTCGACAGCAGGTTGATCAGGATCTGGCGCAGACGCTTCTGGTCGGCATTGACGGCTGCCGGCAGGGTCTCCGGCCGCGTGTAGCGGAACTCGATGCCCTTGGCCGAAGCCTGCACTCGGAACATGTCGGCCATCTGGTCAAGGAATTCGGCGAGCGGCACCTTGTCGCGACTCAGGCGCAGCACGCCGCTCTCGATCTTGGAGATATCGAGCAGGCCATCGACCAGGTTCGACAGATGCCCGGCGCTGCGGCGGATCACCTGGATCGCATTCTCCGGCCGGGCGGTGCCGCGCTCGAGCAACTGCGCGTAGCCGAGGATCGCGTTGAGCGGCGAGCGGATCTCGTGGCTCATGCCGACGATGTAGCGACTCTTGGCTTCGTTGGCGCTCTCGGCGAGTTCCTTGGCCTTCTGCAGCACCGCGTCGGTCTTCTCGTGCGCGTCGATTTCGTCCATCAGCATCGTCGTCTGATGCTGGGTCTCCTTCTCTGCCGCCTGCCGGCTGTGCTGCGCGAGCACCAGCAGCCAGGCCGACACGCCGGTGACGACGAGCAAGGCGAAGAACACGATCAGCAGTGTGTCGCCGACGACGCCCGCCAGTTCCGGTGATGCCGCGACGTACTGCAGGTAGATGAAGCCAAGCAGCAGGCCGATGACCAGGTTCAGCAGCAGGAAGGTGCCGACAAACTGGCCGGTGCCGCTGTGCGCATTGCCGAGCAGGCGCCGCGGAATGAACAGGCCCAGCAACTGCATGATCTGTTCGTTGAAGCGGCTGTTGTCCTTGCAGACATCGTGGCAACGCGCTTCCAGCGTGCAGCACAGCGAACAGATCGGGCCGTTGTAGGCCGGACACATCGCCATGTCGTTGCGCTCGAAGCTGTTTTCGCAGATCGAGCAGAACTGCTCGGCGCGCGTCGACAGGCCGTCCGCACTGCGCGCGATATAGAAGCGACCCTTGGTCAGCCACGCGATCAGCGGCGCCATCACGAAGGCGATGACCAGCCCCACGAATGGCGACAGCGCCTGCGCCATCGGCCCCAGGGTGCCGACGAACGCTGCGGTCGAAACGATGATCGACAGCGCCATCGCGCCGACGCCAACCGGGTTGATGTCATACAGATGCGCGCGCTTGAACTCGATGTGCGCAGGCGAGAGGCCGAGTCTCTTGTTGATGACGAGGTCCGCGGTCAGCGCACCGATCCACGCGACGGCGAAGTTCGCGTACAGCACCAGCACGCTTTCGATCACGCGCAGGATGCCGACTTCCATCAGCAGCAGCGCGAGCAGCACGTTGAACACCAGCCAGACGACGCGGCCTGGATGCGCGTGGGTCAGGCGCGAAAAGAAGTTCGACCAGGCGATTGAGCCGGCATAGGCGTTGGTGACATTGATCTTGAGCTGGCAGGTTATGACGAACACGCCGGTCACGATCAGCGCGACCATCGGCGAGCCGATCATTTCGCGGAACACGACGAAGAACATCTCCGCCGGATCGGCTGCACTGGATTCACTGAGGCCATGCGTCAGCGCGAAGTACGCGAGGAAGGAACCCGCCATCAGCTTGATGCCGCCCATCACGACCCAACCGGGTCCGGTCGAGAGCACCGCGGTCCACCAGCGCCAGCGGCCGATCTTCGCGCTGTCCGGCATGAAGCGCAGGTAGTCGGCCTGCTCGCCGATCTGCGGCAGCAGCGACAGCAGCGTCGATGCGCAGATCGCGAAATGCATCGGCTGCAGGCTGCCGTCCGCGGCGCCCTCGCGCCCCGGGAAATGCGTCCACGCCGCCATCTCCTTGTCGCCCGACATCAGCAGGAAGATGAAGGGCGCGAACTGCAGGATCAGCCACACCGGCTGCGTCGCCATCTGCACGCGGCTGATCATGCGGATGCCGTAGATCGCAATCGGGATGACCAGCAGTGCGCTGACGATGTGGCCAAGCCACAGCGGAATGCCGAACAGCAGGTGCAAGGCGCCGGACATGATGCTGGCCTCGATGGCCAGCAGCAGGAACGTGAACGACGCATAGATCAGCGAAGTGATCGTCGAGCCCATGTAGCCGAAACCGGCACCGCGGGTCAGCAGGTCGATGTCCAGACCATAGCGCGCCGCATAGCGCGCGATCGGCAGGCCGATGAAGAACATCAGCGCGCAGACCACGCCGATCGCGGTCGCCGCATTGGCGAAGCCGTAGGCCAGGGTCAGCGTCGCGCCAATCGCTTCGCAGGCCAGGAACGAGATCGCGCCGAACGCCGTGTTGGCGACGCGGAACGACGAGTACTTGCGCGCCTTTTCCGCGGTGTAGCGCAGCGCGTAGTCCTCGAGCGTCTGGCTGCCGACCCATTTGTTGTACTGGCGGCGTTCTCGGACGATGCGTTGGAGGCTGCGCACTGGCGGCACCTGAACAGGTGCCGTCACGACAGGCCCCCTAGCCCGCAGCGAGCTTGGTCTGCCATGTCCCTGGCGCTATCCGTCCTCAAATCCTTCCAGACCATCTTATTTATGGTGTCCCGCCCGCTGCGCACGGCTGAATGATGCCGGGGTGCCCCGGCTTTGCATCTACGTCAAATACCCCACCCCTCTACGCGAATTACCCCATACCGGCGATCCGACCCGCCGCCTAGCCTGTTCTGGCAATGGCAGCGGTGCTGCAAAACGGGGCATTGGGGTAGGCGAAGCAAGAAGGATGCCGCCGGACCCGACAGGTACCCGCGCCATACGCACTCTGTGGCCGACATCGAAGGTCGGCCCTTCAGCTCAACCGAACAGGAGTCAGGGAAATGTCCAGGGGTAATCGAAGCAAGCGCGGCAACGTCGCCGTCCGGCATCTGGGGGCCAGCGCTGCGGCGCTGGTGATGCTCGCCGCCGCACCGGCCGCACACGCCGAAATCGAGTTGGGGAAAGGCATCAGCATCACCGGCTTTCTCGATATGTCGTATACATCCTTCAAGCCCGATGGCGGATCCAGCACGGAAAGCATCGGCATCGATCAGTTCGAGACCGACTTCAAATATGCCGGCTCGGGCGGTGTTTCCGCCCAGGTCGACATCGAATACGGCGAGGGCTTCGACGGCAGTGACGACGAAACCTTCGTCGAGCAGGCTTTCGTCACCAAGGCGTTTACCGAGCAGTTCAGCGTGAAAGTCGGCCGCTTCCTGAGCTACAGCGGCTGGGAAACCGAAGAGCCCACCGGCTTGTTCCAGTACAGCGGCACCGGCTATGCCAAGTATTTCTATGGCTTCTACCAGAACGGCGTGTCGGCCAACTACACCGGCGCCAAGTTCGCCGTCATGGGTTCTGCCGTCACCAGCGCCTTCAATCCGCTGGACCGCAACAGCGTTGACGGCGTCGACGACGACATGGGCTACGAGTTCGGCCTGGCCGTGATGCCGGTCGAAGGCCTAACCGCGAAGGCGTTCTACATCACGGATGGCGACACCGACACCGACATCATCAACGCCTGGGTTTCCTACGCGGCCGCGGGATTCACCTTCGCGGGCGAATTCAACACGGCTGACTACGGCGATGCCGGCGAAGGCGATGGCTTCCTGGTGATGGCCAACTACGCCACGGGCCCGTTGGGCTTCACGGTCCGCTATCACGACTTCGAGATCCAGGACGCCGGCGGTGCCGTCACCGACGATGCCAGCGTCATCACGCTGTCGCCCAGCTACAAGGTCGGCGACAACTTGCTGCTCATCGCCGAATACCGGATGGATAGCTCCGATACCAACGGCGATTCGGACACGATCGCGCTCGAAGCCCTGTTCACGTTCTGATTCGCCATCGTCAGCGTCATCACAAGCGCCAGCTTTCACCGGCTGGCGCTTCATCCAGAACTCAACAATGGATTATCTCTCATGAAATTCAAAACCATTCTGACGGCCGCCGCGCTCGGCGCCGCCAGTTTCGCGGCGCAGGCCGCCGACACGATCAAGGTCGGCGTGCTGCATTCTCTGTCGGGCACGATGGCGATCTCGGAAACCACGCTGAAGGACACCGTCCTGATGATGATTGACGAGCAGAACAAAAAGGGCGGCCTGCTCGGCAAGAAGCTCGAACCGGTCGTCGTCGATCCGGCTTCGAACTGGCCGCTGTTCGCCGAGAAGGCGCGCGAGCTGCTCGCCAAGAACAAGGTCGACGTCGTGTTCGGCTGCTGGACCTCGGTGTCGCGCAAGTCGGTGCTGCCGGTCTTCGAAGAACTCAACGGCCTGCTGTTCTATCCGGTGCAGTACGAAGGCGAAGAGTCTTCGAAGAACGTGTTCTACACCGGCGCCTCGCCGAACCAGCAGGCGATTCCGGCCGTGGACTACCTGATGAAGGACCTGGGCGTGAAGCGCTGGGTGCTCGCGGGCACGGACTATGTGTATCCGCGCACCACGAACAAGATTCTCGAAGCCTATCTTCAGGCCAAGGGCGTGGCGCCGGCCGACATCATGATCAACTACACGCCTTTCGGTCATTCCGACTGGCAGACCATCGTGTCCGACATCAAGGCGTTCGGATCGACCGGCAAGAAGACCGCGGTGGTTTCGACCATCAACGGCGATGCCAACGTGCCGTTCTACAAGGAACTCGGCAACCAGAAGATCTCGGCGGAAGACATTCCGGTGGTGGCCTTCTCGGTGGGTGAAGAGGAACTCGCCGGCATCGACACGAAGCCGCTCGTGGGTCACCTCGCTGCCTGGAACTACTTCATGAGCGTGAAGAGTCCGGTGAACACGGAGTGGATCAACAAATGGCACGCCTACACCGAGAGCCCGAAGCGCACCTTCAATGACCCGATGGAAGCCCACGTGATCGGCTTCCAGATGTGGGTGAAAGCAGTCGAGAAGGTGAAGTCGACGGACGTCAACAAGGTGACCGACGCGATGATCGGCCTGGAAGCGCCCAACCTCACCGGTGGCG
>JALYJV010000476.1 GCA_030775105.1 Pseudomonadota bacterium
GCGCCGGCACATGCGACTGCACGAAGAGTACGTTGTCCGCCGGATCGAGGCCGCAGGCGATGTACAGCGCGAGGAATTCATAGCAACGCTCGCGCAGCACGGCCGGATCCTGGCGTACGGTGATCGCGTGCAGGTCAACCAGCATGTAATGGCAGGCGTAGCGCTCGTGCAGCGGCAGCCAGTTCTTGATCGCACCGAGGTAGTTACCCAGGGTCAGGCGACCAGACGGCTGGATGCCGGACAGAACGACAGGTTTACGGATTACGCTCACGGGTAGATCAGTTGATAACGGCTGTAGCGGGAATTAGAGCAAGCACGCGGTATATCGCGTACTGGGCATAGGCCAGCGGCCAGTGCAGGATCTGGCCGAGCACACCGGTGAACATCAGCACCAGCAGGATCACCAGACCGTAGCGTTCAAGTTGATCCAGCTGTCGCGCGATGGATTCGGGCACCAGTCCGGTCAGCACTCGTCCGCCGTCCAGCGGCGGCAGCGGCAGCAGGTTGAGCACCATCAGCACCAGATTGATTGTGACGCCCGCAATCGCCATCGCGCGCAAACCAAACCAGATGCCCTCTCCGGAACCATTGGTGACGGCGAGCTTCAGCAGCAGACCCCAGGCGAGCGCCATCGCCAGATTAGACAGTGGCCCGGCCACAGCAACCAGCGCCATATCGCGCCGCGGATGACGCAGGTTGTGCATGTTCACCGGCACCGGCTTGGCCCAGCCGAACAGGAATCCGCCCAGCGCCAGCAGCACCGCAGGCAGGATGATCGTGCCGACCAGATCGATATGCCGCAGCGGGTTCAGGGTGAGCCGGCCCAGTGCCGAAGCCGTGTTGTCACCCAGCGCCCGCGCCACATACCCATGGCTGGCTTCATGCACGGTAATGGCGAGCAACACCGGGAGTGCCCAGACCGCAATTTTCTGGACCAGGGTCATTTCTATAGGCATGGGCCATTATACCGGCGACGGCGCCTGGGCCGGTGCTTTTCAGCCGCTACAGCCCGATGCGGGACAGGTCGCCCTTGCCCTGGCGCAATACCTGGACGCCGCCGGCATCGCTGATGTCGAGCACGGTCGTGGCATCGATGCCACAACTGCCGCCGTCGATGACGATGTCGACCTCACGGTCGAGACGCTCGCGCCAGTCTTCCGGGTTGCCGACCGGCTGGTCTTCGCCCGGGAACTGCAGGGTGCAGGAAATCAGTGGCTCGCCGAGGGTTTCCAGCAGCGCCTGTGCCGTCACATGCTCGGGGATCCGGATGCCGATGGTCTTGCGCTTCTCGTGGGCAACCCGGCGCGGCAGTTCCTTGGTCGCGTCCAGCACGAAGGTATACGGCCCCGGCGTCAGCGTCTTGAGCATGCGGAACTGCGTGTTATCGACTCGCGCATAGGTCGCGATCTCGGACAGGTCGCGGCACACCAGCGTGAACTGATGGTTCTTGTCGAAGCCACGGATGCGGCGCAGGCGCTCGGCAGCCTCGCGGTCATCCAGATGACACCCGAGGGCGTAGCAGGAGTCGGTCGGATACGCGATCACCGCGCCCTGGCGCACGCGCACGGCGATCTGCGCCAGCGTGCGTTTCTGCGGATTCTGCGGGTGGAGTTCGAACCAGTCGGCCATGGCGCGCATTCTACCTGCCTGAACGATCCGGCAGCGGCGCAGTCGAACAAAGTCCTACAATATCGACATGAACATGTTGCTCGACTTTGCCCCCGCCCTGCTGTTCTTCGGCGCTTACTATTTCTTCGGAATGTATGTGGCCACCGCCACCCTGATCGTCGCGCTGTTTGCGCTGGTGGCGATCTACTGGCTGCGCGAAAAGCGCATCCACAAACCGCATCTGATCACTGCGCTGGTTGCCGGTGTGCTCGGCGGTCTGACGCTGTGGATCCACGACCCGGCATTCATCATGTACAAGCCGACCGTCATCTACAGCGTGTTTGCGGCCGCACTGCTGCTGAGCCATGTCATCGGCGATCGTGTGCTGCTCGCACGCCTGCCGCAGAAATCCATCGTCCTGCCGGATCCGGTCTGGCGGCGCGTCAATCTCGCCTGGGCCGGTTTCTTCATCTTTTGCGCGCTGCTCAACGTGTATGTCGCGCACACGTTCAGCGAAAAGACCTGGGTGCAGGTCAAGACCTTCGGCTTCACTGCGCTGATGTTCGTTTTCCTGATGGCGCATGTGCCGTTCCTCAAGCGCTATCTGCCGCAGGAATAGCCCGTGCTTTACATTATTCAGGGCCACGACTTTCCTGATGCGCTACCGAAGCGCCGTGCAACACGTCCGGCACATGTCGCCTATCTGAAAACCCTGCTTGATGCGGGTCGTCTGGTGATCGCAGGTCCGCGACCGAAGATCGATGCGGCCGATCCGGGCGACGCGGGATTTCACGGCAGCCTGATCATTGCCGAGTTCGCCAGCCTCGAAGACGCCCGCGCCTGGGCCGATCAGGATCCGTACTGGCTCGCCGGCGTGTTCGAGCGCGTCGACGTGCAGCCCTACGTCAAAGCCCTGCCGTGAATCGCGTCGAACGCATCCGTGATCTGCTGACGCGGGCGTTCGAACCGCTGGAGCTGAGCGTCATCGACGACAGTCATCTGCACGCCGGCCATGCCGGTGCGCGCGGCGGCGCCGGCCACTATCGCGTCGAGATCGTCAGTGCCGCATTCAGCGGACTGGCCGCGATCCAGCGTCACCGCGCGGTCTACGCCGCTGTGCAGGACATGATGCCGCGCGAGATTCATGCACTGTCGGTCAGCGCAAAATCGCCAGAGGAAGTCGCCGCGACACCACCGCCGCCGGGCTGAGGCGTTCGGGTCCGACCTTGTCTCGGTTCGTGTCGAGTGCCGCGCGCTTGCGCGCGGTGTATCGAGACACCCACACGATGGTGGTGGCATCTCGATACACCTGCTTCGCAGGCACTCGATGCGAACGGGCCCTCTCGTCGCCAATTCGGCGAAAACCTCTATGCCAGCATCGCCTGCAGCGCGGCGAGATCGATAACCGCAACACCGAGCTTTTCCGCCTTCGCCAGCTTCGAGCCGGCAGACTCGCCAGCGAGCAGGAAATCGGTGCTCTTCGACACGCTGCCGGACACTTTGCCGCCGTTCGCCTCGATCAGCGCCGCAGCCTCGTCACGCGAGAAGCCGGGCAACGTACCGGTAATGACCAGTGTCTTGCCACTCAGCGCCCCCTGCACGGCCGCCTTCGGCGCCGGCCAGTGTATCTTCGCGGCAACCAGGGCTTCGATCACTGTGCGGTTACGCGGCTCGCTGAAGAAATGCGCGACATGCGCCGCAACCGTCGGCCCGACATCGGGCACGGCACGCAGCTGTGGAAAGCGGTCCTTGTCCTTGAGCGCTTCGTCGCGTTCGGTAGTCAGGTCGGCCTCGGCGGCTGCGCAGAGCGCATCCAGAGTGCCGAAGTGGCGTGCCAGATCACGTGCAGTCGTCTCGCCAACCTGCGGACAACCCAGCGCGAACAGGAAACGCTGAAAGCTGGTGTCGCGACTGCGATCGATCGCCTCGATCACATTGGCCGCGGACTTCTCGCCCATGCGCTCCATGCCTGCCAGATCCTCTGCGCTAAGCGAGTAGATATCGGCAGGCGACTTCACGTGGGCGCTGTCGATCAGTTGCGCCAGCAACTTCTCGCCGAGGCCTTCAATGTCCATCGCCTTGCGCGAAACGAAGTGAATCAGCGCACCGTGCAGCTGCGCACGGCATGACAGGCCATTGGTGCAGCGCGCGACAACCTCACCCTCGACGCGTTCGACCTTGCCGCCGCAAACGGGACAGCTCGCAATCAGCTCGACTTTCGGCCGGCCCTCATGAGCCAACCGTGCGGCGTCATTGACCAAACTCACGCCGAGCACTTCCGGAATCACGTCCCCGGCGCGGCGCACGATCACGGTGTCGCCGATCCGAACGTCCTTGCGTTCGACCTCGTCCATGTTGTGCAAGGTCGCATTGGAGACGGTGGCCCCACCGACGAACACCGGCTTCAGGCGCGCCACCGGCGTCAACGCACCGGTACGACCGACCTGGAACTCGATGTTTTCGAGTACCGTCTCCGCTTCTTCAGCGGCGAACTTGTAGGCACACGCCCAACGCGGCTCGCGCGTCACCGAGCCCAATTCCTCGCGGCCGGCGAGGTCGTCGAGCTTGAACACGACACCGTCGATGTCGAAGCCGAGTTCGGCGCGCTGTGTCCCGATCCTGGCGAAGTAGGCCAGGCACCCTTCGACGCCGGTCACCCGCGCAATGAGGGGCGACACCGGGAAACCCCAGGCACGTAGCTGCTCCAAGGCCTCGGAATGCAGGCGCGGTGCCTGCCAGCCTTCGCTGCTGCCGGCCGCATAAGCAGTAAACGCCAGCGGTCGCTGCGCGGTGATGCGCGGATCAAGCTGGCGCAGGCTGCCGGCAGCCGCGTTGCGCGGATTGACCGGCGCTTTATCACCGCGGGCAATGGCATCGTCGACCATGCGCCGGAACCCTTCCCAGGGCAGATAGACCTCGCCGCGCACTTCGATCAGTGGCGGCGCACCACCTCGCAGGCGCAGTGGAATGCGCTTGATCGTTCGCAGGTTTACGGTGATGTCCTCGCCGGTTTCGCCATCACCGCGAGTCGCGCCACGGACAAAGACACCGCGCTCGTAAATCAGCGATACCGCGAGGCCGTCGAGCTTGGGTTCGCCGGTGTAGATGACCTGGTCCGTCAGCAGCGTTTCGCGCACGCGGCGATCGAAATCGCGCAATTCGTCTTCGTCGTTGCACTTGCGCAGCGACTGCATCGGCAGCCGATGTTTCACCGCAGCGAACTCGCGGGCCGGCGCACCACCGACGCGCTGGGTCGGCGAGTCCGGGGTCAGCAATTCAGGATGTGCCGCCTCAAGTTCCTGCAGCTCGCGAAACAGGCGGTCGTAGCCGGCGTCCGAAATCTTCGGATCGTCGAGGACGTAATAGCGGTGATTGTGTTCGTGCAGCAGTCGCGACAGTTCGTCGGCACGCTGCCTTGCGGACTTTGACGTGCTCATCGACCGCGCGACCGGAAACCTATTGGAGTTTGTGCTTCTGCGCCCACGCCGCGATATCCGCCGTCAGCGCCTGCTCGGTCGCCGGCGTCAGCGGCGCGCGGTTGCTGTCGTAGACATCTGCGTTGAGCTGTAGCGCGAGCGAACGTGCGGTCGCGAGCATGTTGGCAACGGCCTTGGACGGTGCCTCCGGGCCCGGCAGCAGCATGAACAACGACAGGCCCGGCGTCGAGAAGCCGCGCTGTTCAGCGGGATCGAGAGTCCCCGGCTTGACCAGGCTGGCGACCGAATAGACCGGACGCTTGCCCTGCATGGCGTGGTAGATCTTCTTGTCGCCGTAGACCAGGCCGTGGTCGCGCAGCGCGGCGTGAATCTTCGGCCCGAAGATCGCGGTGCCCTCGCGCTCGGCAATCAGCAGCACGACCAGCTTGTCTTCGACCGCACCCGGCGCGGCGACGGCGTCTTCAACCGGCGGGTCGATGGCGTTTTCCATGCCCGGCACGATGCGCTTGCGCGGCTTGCCGACACCGAACTCGTCGAACTCGCCGAGGCGCGAGAACATGTCGAGCTGGTCCTTGTTTGGGGCATTAGCCGCAGCAACGCCCGGCGGCAGCGTCGACGGTGTGACAGCGGGCACGCGCCGCCGCACTCGCCGCTGCGGGGCCTTGCGCCGACTCATGACATAGACCGCAATGGCGCCTGCGGCACCAATCAACAGCAATGCCCACTGCATAGGACTCATTCTGGCGTTCCGGACTCAGTGACCAAATCTACAGCCTGTTCAAGATCCACGCTGACCAGACGCGACACGCCGGGTTCCTGCATGGTCACACCGTGCAGCTGTTGCGCCAGCTCCATGGTGATCTTGTTATGGGTAATGATAATGAACTGAACGTTCTGTGACATTTCCCGGACGATTTCGCAGAACCGGCCGACGTTGGCGTCATCCAGCGGGGCGTCGACTTCGTCCATCAGGCAGAACGGGGCCGGGTTGAGCTGGAACAGCGCCAGCAGCAGGGCCACCGCGGTCATTGCCTTCTCACCACCTGACAGCAGGTGAATCGTCGAATTGCGCTTGCCCGGCGGCCGCGCCATGACGCGCACGCCGGTATCCAGCAGGTTGTCGCCGGTCAGTTCCAGATAGGCCTCGCCGCCGCCGAACAGCTTGGGGAAGCGGTCGCGGAACACCGTATCGACCTTGTCGAAGGTCTGCTTGAACAGCTCGCGGGTCTCGGTGTCGATCTTGCGGATCGCCTCCTCGAGCATTTCCAGCGCGCCGTGAAGGTCGTCGTGCTGCTCGCCCAGATACTTCTCGCGGCCCTGCGCTTCCTCCAGTTCCTCGATCGCCGCGAGATTGATCGCGCCAAGGCGCTCGACGCGGCGGATCAC
>JALYJV010000477.1 GCA_030775105.1 Pseudomonadota bacterium
GCGCTGAACAGCAAGGCAATGATGCCCAGGACCTGGTTTCGCGCGCCGCCCGCACGATTGCCACTGCCGATTTCCGAGAGGATCAAGCCGAGTGCGGCTGCGGCGCCCAGCGCCAGGTACCCGGCCAGGTGATTGCGATTGACGAAGGTGCCAGTGGCGACGCCGAGATAGGTTTCTTTCTTTGCGAGGAAGCCCCACTCGAGACCCGACAGCAGCATCAGGCCGGCGTAAGCGGCCTGGATCGAGCTGGAAATCACAAGCACGCCGAGCACGTGTGCAATGCGCCGCTCGTCACCAGCGCAGGACAGCATCGTCAGCAGGTACAGCGCGGCATAACCGGCGGACAGCAGCCAGGCGTCCATCGTCGCGGCCGGCGCAATGCTGATCCGGGCAATCGGGTCTACGCCAAGTACGCTTGCGGATTCGGTTGCCAGCTGGGCAGCAGCGGGAGAGAGAGTGCTGAGGGTCGGCAGATCTAGCGGCAGGATCTGCCAGCCGATCCAGCCCAGCCAGACCAGCCACCACAGAGCGGGGGCGAGCAGCAGACGTCCGAATCCGGTCGGTAGCCCGGCGCGACCGCTGGCGAGCAAGGTCAGTTGCGCGAGCAGCAGGAAGGTTGCGCACAACACGAACAGATCGGTTGCCCAAACCCGATGACTGCCCCATGGCAGTGGCAGCCAGAGCAACACGGCCAGCAGACCGCCGTAGACAAAGCGTTCCGCGACAGATCTGTCGACTGTCGAGGCTTCGCTCATCGTGGGTCGTAGCGGGTCGGAAAGCCGCGGCCCTGGCACCAGGCAATACCGGCGGGCTTGATCTTCTCGTCGGCACAAACCGCACGTGCGCGTTTCGCGAGGGCACACCAGTCTTTCAGCGGCAGCCGTTCGCCGACCGTCGCACAGAAGTACGGGTCACGACCATAGCGGACAATCTCCCGCGAAAACTCCTTGCGGCGACGGTACAGCGCGTAATTGATGCTCTCGGTCCACACCTGTCGAAGTCCTTCATCGCCATGACGCCAGCGCATCACGCCGTCTAGAGCGATCGATTCGCGGACGTTCCAGGCGTTCGGCGCCAGCGAGACGGCCAGCCGATAGCCGTGCAGCAGCGAGTTGTCGTACTGATCCGAAGCACCGCGCAGCCGGGCCCAGTACACCCACTGAAGCGCATCCGCCGGAGCACTCTGCAGGGCTGCTGACGCCGCCAGCACCGCAGCATCCATCTCGTAGATGGTGGTGAGTATCTGGGCAGTTTGCATGCGCGGAGCAGAGCGCCATGGCGCCCAGGCAACGGCGCTCTTTGCCCGTTCGAGCACGTCGAAGCGCCATCTGACCCCGTTCAGCGCGGAATCGGCGAGATTGGAATTGATGCTTGAAAACAACGCCGAGCCTGACAGCAGGAGCACTGCGGTGACCGGTAGGATCAACGCCGCAGCGATCAATCGCACCCCGCGATGAGGGGCGTCGAACGTTTTCTTTCGCGGCGATTCCGTTCCAGCCTGCCGCTTGCGCGAGTGCCCTGGCATTGCCGCGCGCCTAGCTCAGCCTAGCCGTAATAGCCGTAGGCGTAGTAGTACGTATCCGCGTAGTGCGGGTTGCGCCGGGTATCGACCTGATTGACGACCGTGCCGAGCAGGTTCACGCCGGCGTTGCGCAGCTGCTTGAGGGAATTCTTGACCGCCCGGCGTGACGTGGCATCCGACTTCACGACAAAGATCACGCCGTCGCACAGGCGTCCGATCACCAAGGCATCGGCAGCGGCCTGGCAGGGGGGCGAGTCGAAGATGATGCGATCAAAACGTGCAGAAGCCTGATCGAGCATCTGATGGAAGGCCGGTAGATTCAAGATATCCGACGGATTGGCGCTGACGCGGCCGGCCGGCATGACCCAGACCTTGCCAATTTCGTTGAAATGCACGCACTCCTCAAGCGGGCTGCCCGACACAAAATCGGCGACGCCCTTGCTGTTGGTGTTGAGGCCGAAATAGCGGCGCAGTGCCGGTTTGCGCAGGTCGGTCTCGATCAGCAGCACGCGCTCGCTGGCGGCCATTGCCAAGGCAATGGCGCCGGACAGGCTGCTCTTGCCTTCGCCGGGGATCGATGAGGTCAGCATCACGCGTTTCGGCGCGCCGACGGCGCTGGACAGACGCAACGAAGCGCAGATGCTGCGCACGCCTTCGGCAAACGGTGTTCGGGACTTGTCGGCAAAATACGTGGGCAGATTCTGTTTGCGCCCGCCAAAACCGCGGACCAACGGCAGCACACCAAATACGGGCAGATGGGTGACGGCTTCGAGCTGTTCGGCGCTGCTGATGCTTTCGCTCAACATGTAATGCAGCACGGCGAGCATGATGCTGGCCGCCAGCGCGCCCAATGCCGAGATCAGCACGATCTTTTTCTTGTTCGGCGATTCCGGCCTGCGCGGCTCGACTGCCGGATCGATGACGCGTGCGGTGACGTCTTGATAGCTGCTGGCGACATCGGTTTCCTTGAAACGGGTCAGGAAGGTGTCGTACAGCTCGCGGTAAGTGGTGACCTCGCGTTCGAGAACGGACAGTTCGTAGTCCTTACGGTCGAGGCGCTGGACGTTGGATTTTGCGGAGTTGAGGCGCTGGCTGAGGTCTGCCTCGCTGTCGCGTGATATCTCGTACTTGCTCTGGATGCCGCGCGCGGCGATGCGCAGCTGCTCATTGAGCGAGGATTCAGCGTTGTCGAGGCGCGCTTGCGCGGCCACGCGCAGCGGATGCTTCGCGCCGTAGCGCTCCTCGGCCTGACGCAGTGTTTCCTGTGCCTGCAGAAAGCTGGAGTTGGCCTGCTGAACGACCGAATCGTTGAGCAACGCGCTGATGTCACGCATCCGCCGGGGATCATCTCCGGCCATGCGGATCTTTTCGTAGGCATTTTGCAGATTCGAACGCTCACGCTGGGCCTCGCGCAAGCGGCGAGAGTAATCCAGCAGTTCGTCTTCTGTCAGGCCTCTGGTGCCGCCGACATTGACCAGCTTTTCCTTCTCGCGGAAAAACTGGAGGGATTTTTCCGCATCGCTCAGCTGCGCCTGAATTTCGGCGAGCTTTTCGGTCAGCCAGCTGGTCGCTTTGGTGGTTGCATCGAGCCGGGCCTGCAGGCCGCTTTCGATATAGAGGTCAGCCAGGGTGTTGGCGACCTTCGCCGCGAGTTCTGCCGAATACGCGTCGTACTGCACCAGGACAACCTGGGTACGCCCGTAAGGCAGGACCGTGACGCGCGACATGAAGGTGTCGATCAGCGCGTTGAGCTTGTCCTCCTCGCTGGGAGGTTCGCTCTTGAACATGTCCTCGGGCACGAACGGGAGGTACTCGCGCAGATCGAGCAGCTTGAAGCGGCCTGGCGATGGCTCTTCGAGAAACTCCGCATTGTTCGCCAGGTCCAGGCGTTCGACGGCACGCCGCGCGATCTCGCGAGATAGCAGCACTGCGATCTGATTGCCGAGAAACTCCGTCTCCGGCGAGGTGGTGTCGTAGACGTCGCCGATGCGGGCAACGCGCTGGTTCTGCGACTCGATCAGCAGCGTTACGCTGCCGCGGTACATTGGGCGCAGCGAAAACGCCACCAAGGCAGCGATGGCGGAAACCAGCAGGGTCAGACCGATGATGCCCCATTTGTAGCGCCCGAAAGTGCGCGCCAGCTCCGGGAAGTCGATGAGGTCTTCCTCGCGCTCGGGTCCGCGCGCGTCTTCTGCTTTCATGTGGGACCAGCCTGATAAAGCATGGGCGCCTTAGAACAGGCGTTCTTCGACAATGATGTAGTCACCGGGCAGCACCGCGCTATCGAGGCTGACCTTGATACGGTCATCGTCGGAGCTTCCATTGCGCTGTCTGTAGACACGGGAGGTGGAGCCGAAAGGCGAGACACCGCCGGCCAGCGTGATCGCCTTCTCGACATTCAGCCCCAGCGTATACGGATATGAGCCGGGTTGTCTTACCTGACCGCTGATGAAGACAGGGCGATAGCGCGCCAGACCCACGCGGACGTCCGGATTCACCAGATACCCGCCACGCAGGCCATTGCGGATCTTCAGTTCAAGTTCGCGAACCGTGTTACCTGCTGCCTGAATGGTGCCCAGGAACGGATAGTTGATCAGACCGGAAGGGTCGATCAGGACTTCGAGCGACAACTCGGCTTCGCCGAGCACATCAATTCGCACGGCATCACCGCTGCCGAGGCGATATACCGATGCGTCCAGCGGATCGGACGAGTACATCGGCTGCGGCACCGGCTGGGGGGCTTGCGCGTAGGGCTGTACGGGCGCGCGCATCGGCTGCGGGCTCTGCATCTGAGGCACAGGCCGCTGTTGCTGTATTTGCGGAGGCAGCTGTTGCGGGGCCTGCATTGGCGGCTGTGGTCGCGTTACCAGTTGCTGTGCCGCAGCCGCTGGCGGAACCACGATCGTCGGCGCGCGCTGATCGACATAAACGGATGAAGGTGCAGGCGTGCACGCCCCCAGCCCATACAGGCCCAGGACACAGGCCAGGCGAATCAAGTCTTTCATTGAAAAATCGCAGCGATCAACGCGAATAGCGAACACCCAAATACCCGTAGAAACGATCATACTCGGCAAAAGAAGAATCGAACGAAGCTTCCGAGTCAACCATGTTGCTGCTGGCATTGGCCAGCAAGGTCAGATTGCGCATTGCACGGTACTGGATGTTCAGGGACAGAATGCTGGCCTGGTCCTTACGCGTCGAGCCGACGAATTCAGAGTCCAGGAAGCGGACGCCCAAATTGGATTGCAGCAACTGCGTCCACTGTTCGGTCCAGCTCAGATTTACAAAGCGATTGTTGATGAATTCAACATTGTTCAGATAGCTTTCCTGGCTGGCGCGCCCGGTCTGCAGATCGAAGCTGCGGTAGCTCCGTGGCGTCCAGGCCAAGCTGGCCGTCCAATCAAAGGACGTGAAGCTGTCTTCGTCCGAATCGCGGCGCTTGCGGTCTACGTAGCCCAGCCGAACATCGCCCGTTGTTTTTGCGCTGGCCTTCCACTTGCCGCCGACGCCGTAGCGCATTTCGGTCGCGCCACGATCGAAGAACCCCGGCTCGACGGTCTCGTACACCGAGCGACTGCCGATGACGACGGCGAACAGTGCCGACTTCGGAGTGACATTGTAGTAGGCGGACAGCTGTGCTCCTGCGCTCTCGTAATCGAGATATTGGGTGTCAGCGCGATTATTCGTGTAGCTGCGATTCAACGCGAGCACGACGAAATCGATGTTGTAACGGTCAGTCGGCATACCGTAGCGATAGCCGATGTTGCCGCTGGTTTCACGCCACTGGTCGAGCTCACGTGTCGCCAGCGGAGTGTTTTCGGTGCGCTCTGTGCCGAACGGATCGTGGTCTTCGCGCAATGCCGATGCGAAGGTCCAGTTGTGGCGCAGCGCAGACAGCCAGTTTGCGCCGAGTGCCAGCTGGTAGTCGGTGTAATCGTCCTGATCATCAGGCAGATCAAACGTGCCGAACTCGGCATTTGCGCCTGCAGTCAGGCGGAAGCGCGGCAGGATGCGCGAGACGCTGAGTTCGGGTTTGAGCAGGAAGCCGGTCGCGTTCTGCGGGTCCCCGGCTTCATTGGTGTAGTAAGCGTTGTCGGTGTAGTTCACCCCCGCTTCAAGCGCACCACGAACGATTGTCCCTTGCCCGGTGTCGTCATCAGATAGAGTGGATGGAGCCCCCCCCTGCTGGGCAGAAGCTGCTCCGGCAACAAGAACAATGATGCCTGCCAACACTCCCATCGTGACTTCATTCTTCATAAATTAAAACTCATTGTGCCGGGACCACTGTAAGGCCAAAAGAAGGCTAACGTCCCGAATAGTCGACACTTAGTGTCCGTACTGTATACCTAATGCACAGTCTACAGGGCAAGAGAAAGGTGCTGCAGGGATCACTCTCGGACATAGGTCACAACACCGCCCTGTTTACTGGCCCTGAAGCCAGGCAGGGCGAGCGATGCCCCGGACAACTCGACCGCAATGCTGCGGATTCCACGCAGGGTTGTCTCGCTCAATGCGAGCAGAACTGCCCGCTCCTGCCCTTCGACGTCGATTTTCAGCAGATCGATGACGCCTTCAATTGCAAGAATCTTGCAAAGGATCTCATCGGCGTCACGGACCTCGACCTCGATCTGGTCCGGAAAATCGAGGCCGAGTCCGCCGTAACGGCCAGTCGGTTCGCGACCGAATTTCGCGCGGCCCGCCTTGGCACCGACGGCGGACGGATCAAGCTCATAGCGATCCGCATGCGTGCTCAGATTGAGGCGCAGGCGCTCAATGTTCTTGGGATCGGGTTCGTAGGCATAGACCCGGGATTCGGGGAAGTGGGTCAGGAAATACAGCACGCTGATGCCGATGTTGGAGCCGAAATCGACGACGCAACGCGCCGAGCTGACCGCCGCATAGTCCTGTTTGCCGAAGCACTCGATGGCGGTGACGACATCGTCAGGCGTGAACACCGTGAACGACGCGCTGCGCCCCTTGTAATCGATCGTCAATGAAGTCGGAAAGCCTGAGCGGAAGAGGCCGAGATAGCAGGACAGCACCCAAAGCGGCGACTTGAAATAGCGCAGGGTGTTCCAAGCCGCCCGGTAGTAGATGGGAGAGCGGACGGCTCTAAGGATTCTTCGCAACGATCTGTATCGCAAGTCGGTTACTCACTCATTTTTCTGGAATTGCGCGGAAAAGTTCATCCACCCGATGAATTACAGCAACTGTCGTAATTATGCCTAAAGCGTCCCTTACGGGCAGGCGGCTCCGGGGGCGGCATAGTTGCAGCCAGGAGACGTACGCAAGGATCGGCGTGCGATCTGCGCCATCGGTTGCCGGATGATCCTCGCCGCCGCACCGATGCGCCGGGCGCAACCCGAACGGAGCGGATGACCGGCAATTGCTTTGCCTTGGGCATCGAGGGCAGACTGCAATCTGTGCACAAAACAAAATCAGGGGAGATGGTCATGACACTATGTGCACGGCTTGCACGGCTCAGCAATAAAAAGGCTCATTTGACCTTGGCTAAGGCTTGCGGATAATCACCAAAGCCTAACGGAAAACGCTCAGGCCAAATCGAGCATGGCCGGGACAGAAGCCAACCCACCGGGTACCGGGAAGACTAAGACCCTTTCGAATTCCGGTTGGCCGGCAATTCTCCACCATGAGTACCTGATGAGCATCGAAGCGACTACGCCTACGAATAGTCCCGGCATCGGGCTGTGCGAAGCGTCGATTGCGGTGACCGCGTCGCCGCTGCCTCGCCGTTGCGAAGAAAGCCCGGCATGAGCAGGACTGCCGTCATTTTCGGGGGCTGCGGCTTCATTGGTACACACCTCACCCGCTCGCTTTCGACCGGCGGGAAGCATGACCGCATCATCCTCGCCGATATCCGCGAGCCACGGGAACGTGTACACAGGGCCGAATATGCGCGCTGCGATGTGCGCGCGCCGATCGAACTCGCGGTCTGTGGCGACGTGGACATCTACAACCTGGCAGCCGTTCACACGACGCCCGGGCATGCGGATGCAGAGTATTACGACACGAACATCGGAGGAGCGATCAACGTGTGCAGATTCGCCACCTCCATCGGAGCGCGGTTCATCGTGTTCACCAGCTCGATGAGCATCTATGGACCGCGCGAGGAGCAGTTGGACGAGCAGTCCGTGCCCAAGCCAGTCAATGCCTACGGCAAGTCGAAACTGCTCGCCGAGAAGATCCACGAAGACTGGCAAGGCCGTGACCCTGCGAACCGGTTGACGATCGTCCGCCCGGCGGTGATCTTCGGCGAAGGCGAGCATGGCAATTTCAGCCGGCTCGCTCGACTGCTGCGGGCGCGACGTTTCGTCTATCCGGCCCGGACCGACACCGTAAAGGCCTGCGGGCCCGTCGAGGAGCTGCCGCGCAGCCTCGCCTTCATGTCGACATTCGACGAGCCGGTGGTTCGGTACATCTACGCCTACCCGGAACGGACGACGATGGATTCGATAAACCGCAGCTTTCACGAGGCGGCGGGCTTCGCCATGCCGCGGCTGGTCGCCCCGCGTTGGCTGATCATGACGGCGGCGGCCCTTTTTGAAGGCTTGAACGCAATCGGCTTCCGCAATTCCGTCAATCGCACGCGTATCCGGAAACTGATGGAGTCGACGAACGTCTATCCGGGCGAACTCCTGAAGCGCGGCTGGAAATTCGAGCACGGACTGACCGCGGCGCTGAAGCGCTGGAAAGTAGCGAGCAATTTTGAATGAAGGCGCCGCAGATCTCGGTGGTAACCATTGCCTACAACAATCGTGACGGTTTTGCGCAGACCGCCGCGTCCGTTCGCGAACAGCGCGGCGCGATCGAATCGCTCGACGCGTGATCTGCGCTGTCGGTGGCCGCACGATCTACTCGCCGCTGCAACGACGCACCGGGTGAGACGGGCGGAGCCTGAGCGGAGTGGAGGACCGGCAATTGCTTTGCCTTGGACATCGAAGGCAGACTGCAATCTGTGCACAAAACAAAATCAGGGGAGACGGTCATGACACCACGTGCACGGCTTGTACTGCTCAAGTGAGGACTGAAATGCAGATACTCAATCTCGCATGCGGAGAGCGAGCCAGCGCAGATCCGCGCGTGCTGAACATCGATTGGAGTATTTATCTGCGGCTCCGGAGCAATACTTTTCTTCGGCCGCTTGCGCCAATTGTCATAAACGGCGAGCGCTACAAAAAGTTCGCGGCCTTGCCAGACAACATCAAGGTATGGGATCTGCGGCGTGGGATTCCATGCGCCGACTCCAGTGTGGACGCGGTGTATCACTCGCACTTCATGGAACATATTGACCGCAACGCCGTTGCAGGATTACTCCGGGAAGTGCACCGGGTACTCAAACCGCATGGGATTCAGCGAATCGTAGTGCCCGATCTGGAAGCGTTGGCGCGTGCGTATGTTCACCATCTCGACCACTGCGCGCAGCATTCCGATGATATCTCCATGCACGACGGCTACGTCTCCGAGTTGTATTGGTGGTCGGTGATTCGCGAGGCGACCGGTACCGGCCAGCAACGCGGCTTGCGGCGGTGGGTCGAAAATCTGCTGCTGGGGGACGCGCGCGCGCGCGGTCAGACGCATCAGTGGATGTACGACCAGTACAACACGCGCGCCCTGCTGGAATCGTGCGGCTTTGGCGATTGTCGAGTGCATCGCTGGAATACCAGCGATATCGCCGACTGGGCGGCAACCGGCTTGGATCGCAATGATGCCGAAAGTGAGTACAAGCCAGGGTCTCTGTATATGGAAGCCCGCAAATTGCCTTGAAACATTCGGAGGGTGTTTCCGAGCCAGGTGTGATCATGCTCGTCGTCTACGAGTGCATTGCCGTTGCGGCCGGCGCTGCGCATCTTCGTTGTGGAACAGCCCATGACCAACAAATTCAGGGCGCTTCTTATCCCGACTCGCTGAGCATGCTCAGCGGCTGCTACCCATACCCTCGCGCCCGAGGGGATCAAAGCCGTTTCGTCTGCGCGCCGCCAGCCCGGCAAAAGTCGCCAGGCCGAAAAGCAACATGATGGCGAAATAGTTTGGATTGCTCTGCACCCAGTACAACAGGACTATGGTCATGATGCAGCTGAACATCACGGCGCAAACCTTCTGTTCCGGTTGTATTGGGCGAAGGTCATACAGCAACCACATCGGAACAGCGAGAGTCAGCACGAAACCGAGCAGCCCGACAACGCCGCCCGCATGCCAGATCTGCAGATAGTTGTTGTGCGCAACCTGGAGGACCTGATAGCCGACCCCGAAGACCGGCGAGTCGAGTGCCTGGTCGAGCGCCGACGAATTGACCAGGGTGCGAACGGAATCGGAGGAATAGTTGCCGCTCGCCAGGCGTAGCAATGCCGAACTGGGGCCGATTCCCAGAAGCGGCGCAGCGACGCCGATCAACAATGCGGTGGGGACTCCCAGCAGCGCCACGATGATTGCGGCGCGCCTTCGTGCGGCCCATGTAGGCATCTGGACGACATAGGTGATCGCACACAGGATCAGGACGCCTCCCGCAGCGCTGCGTGAGCCGCTGTAGTCGATCGACATCCACGCGAGGCATGCGCACACAAGAGCGATGCCGATGACCAGCTTGTTCCTGCACTCGATCAGGAGCATCAGGATTCCAGGAAACGCGAGCATCGACGTGAGGCCCAAAGCCCCCGGATGCACGGTGAGACCCTGCACTCTGCGAAGGTAAACCCAGGTCCACTCCCAGTGGTCGGTGATATACCCCTTGCAGTAGGCGATCGCGAAACAGGCACCGTAAACACCGCCTGCAGTCCACACCAGGATCAGGAAACGAAACTCCTGCCAGGACCGTATGCGGATTGCCAGCATGGCGAGGGGAATGACCACCACGCCGATCAGTAAGTTGCGGAGCGGGATGTAGGAGTTGCCCAGCGTTCCGTGGAGGAAATCCGTTGTAGCTGTCGGGAGGGCCAACTCCCCCGCATATGCATAAAGGCGCTCTATCCGTTCGGGATGGAACAGGCCCATGACCGCATTGACGGTATAGCTGATGACCAGCAGTGTGCCTGCGACCAGATATCCCGCCAGCGCTAGGCGCAGCGGACGGCGCGTCACGTATTCGCGATGAAGTCCTCGTTCAACGATGCCCGCTGCGAACGCCAGCAGGAACAGAGGAGTGGCGAGCGGCAAATACGAGGTAAGCCTGACCTCGGGGATGGCAGCAAAAAACAGCGCCGCGGCCAGAATCAGGGCGGACAGGCTGCGCGGAACGGCGACCAGTTCCGAAAACGATTGTCGATGCGGGACGAGCGATGCGCTCATCGTCGGTTCTTGCTGTTATACGACGCAATGAGGCTCGCATAGATTTCGAAAGTGTCCTGAAGCATTCGCGCCTCGGTGAAGTGATCGTCGAAGCGGGCGCGTCCGGCGTTGCCCATACGCGTTCGTAGCGAGGGGTTGCTGGCGAGCGCGACCAGGTGCTGCCGCAAGGCAGAAACGTCACCCCGCTGGAACAGCAGTCCGGTGCTGCCATCTGCAACCGCGTCCGCAACCCCGCCGACGCTGGATGCCACAACCGGCAGTCCTGCGCGCATCGCCTCGAGTATGGAGAGTGGAAGGCCTTCGTAGTTGCTCGACAGAACGAAGATATCCGCTTTACGCAACTCGTCTTCCGCTGACGGGAGATGGCCAAGGAATTCGACCTGCTCCGACAGTCCCAGTGAAGCGGCGAGGGCTTCGCAGGCGCTGCGGCGCTCTCCATCGCCGATGAATCGTACGCGGACCGGGATCGGGAAAGCGGCCGTTGCACGAATCAGGTCGTCCTGTCGCTTCTGGTCGCTGAACCGGGCCACCATGACGATGACCGGATCGGAGTGCCCAGAGCGCGCTGGGAGCGGCGGTTGGTACTGGATGCCGTTGGGGATGACGGTGAGCTGCGGCGGGCGCGCAATCCGGGCGCGCATGGCGAGTGCGCCGTCGTAAGCCGACACGGCGATGATCGGCTGGCCAAGGCGGGCCGCGGCCCACTCCAGCAGCCAGGACGCCACCCGCCGTTTCCATGATAGTCCAGGGGCAAAGTTCCAGCCGTGGGCAGTGAATACGCACGGAATTCCCATGCTGGCGGACGCCACGCGTGCGGTAAACCCAGTCAGCGGGGAGTGCACATGGACCAGGTCCGGGCGCAACTCCCGGAACAGCTGGCGCAGAGCACGAATCGAGCCGACGATCTGCCCTGGTGTCGCATCGTCCCCCAGAACGCTCAGTCGGCGAACCGCGATACCGGCCGCCGCAAGATTGGGCATCTCTGGCGAGTCGATCCCTATGCAGAGGCTGACGTCGTACTGCTTGCTGGCGGTTTGCAGCAGACGGAAGATATGCCGCGGAGCTCCGCTGTTGTCTGCATACTTGTTGACGAAAAGAATGCGCTTCATGGTCCGCGCGGAACCACTGACTGGTAGACCGCCTGCATCTCCCGACACATGCGGTCGGCAGTGAAGAGTCGCAGGTAGCGCTCGCGGCCGCGCTGACCCATGGTCGCGAGACGTTGCCGATCCAGACCGAGCAGCATGTCTCTGAAGGCCTGCGGATTCTCAAGATCGAACAACAATCCGGTTTCGGAATCTGCCACGACTTCAGGCAGTCCGCCACACCGGCTTGCAATGACCGGCACGCCGCGGCGCATGGCCTCGACAGCCACCAGGCCGAAGGCTTCCCAGCGGGAGGGCACGACCAGTGCGTCGGCGGCATCGAGGTAGCCGTTGAGCGCGGCCGCGTCGACCCAGCCGGGAAACTCTACGCCGTCCGCCCGTGGCAGCGCGCTGCCGTCGACCCTGGGAGCGCCTAGCGCGGTCAATCGAACATCGGTCCCAAGCGGACGCAATGCTTCGATCAGCCAGTCGAGACCCTTCTGTCGATCGAAGCGCCCGACGAACAGCAGGCGCAACGGGCCGGTGGTACCGCCAGAAAGTTGTCTCGGTGCATCCGCTTGGTCCGGCAGTCCGGAGAGGATGCGATGCAGGCGGGACGCAGGAATGCCGGCGGCAATCGCGCTGCGCTGCTCGTCCGCGGATACCGCGACGATCGCGGCGGTGCGCCGCGCCAACATTGATTCGACGAGGCTGTAGATCCGCCGCGCCGCAGTCGATCCGGTACGCGAGAACGCCCATCCATGCGGTGTGTAGACGACAGGCAAGGTTGTGCGCGTGCGCGTGATCGCGCCGGCGAAGCTGTTGTGGGCGTGTATCAGCTGCGGAGCGAACTCGCGCGATGCGCTCGCCAAGGTCTTGCGCAATGTCAGCAATGAGCGTAGATCGCGGCCGCTGCGCGGGTAACCGAACAGCGTGATCGAATCGCGCACTTCCGCCGACAGTGTCGCGGCGTCGGACAACGGGTAGACCAGGCCGACGCGCCCCTCGCCCAACGTGCGCCGCTGCCAGGGCAGCAGTGCATTCAGATAGGTCGCGGTCCCGCCGGGGACGGCCTCGGTGACATGCAGAATCTTCATGGGGACGAAGGCGCGGGTCCGCCAGGTGCAAGGCGCTGGCGCGCAATGCCCGCAGCGCGCACGAGCAGCAAGATGCCCATCAAGGACAGGAATGCTGCCAGCAAAGGCGGAATGGGCTGGAGCAGGCAAAGCCACAGCAGCACCATCGGCGTATCTGTCGCTTGGCGGATCAGCTGGCGGGCATGGTGACGAATGCCGTGGGTGACAAGCGGTGGTGCGCTGCGTACGCTCGCGCTCGATGCAGTGTGCAGGTAGACCGACAGACCGCCCAGGTACATCAGAGTTGCGGCATAGGCCAGCGTAGCGGGAAGCGATGCCTCGGCGAGCAGTACATGCAGCGCTGCCAGCGTGACCCCGGCGTTACGCACATGATCACAGGCAATGTCGAGCCAGGCACCATACGGTGATTGCCGCTGAGTGGCGCGGGCCAGCTGACCGTCTGCGCAATCAAAGGCGAAGGCGAGTTGCCACAGCAGCGCCGCAATCACGACGTCGGTCGCCGTGGTCGCTACGGCGAATGCGACGCAACCTGCCAGGGCTGTCGCGGCGCCGATCAGCGTCACCATGTTCGGCGTCAGGCGCAGCGCAAATGCCAGTGCCGCGAGCAATGCGCCGACCCGCTGGCTGACCCAGCGAGTAAAGAACGCATTGCCCGGTGTGTCGTAGCGAAAGGTGAGCAGGTCGGTGGCGCGGCGAGCGGTCACAGGCGGATTTTCTCGATGGTTGCCGAAGTCGAAATCGACGGCGTGCGCGGCAGGTACACAACTTTGCAGACCGGCTGCAGAAAGTCGAAGCGGCCGGCCCAGTCATCTCCCATGACGAGGACGTCGGCGCGATGCTCGATGATGTAATCACGCTTGGCTTCGAGCGAGGCCTCGATAAATACCTCATCGACCACGCGCAGTGCACGCAGGATGCGGCAGCGCTCGTCCAGAGAATAGACCGGCTGACGCCCTTTTTTCGATGCATTGAGTTCGTCGGTCGAAACCCCGACCGTGAGGAAATCGCCCAGTGCCCGGCACCGTTCCAAAAGATTCAGATGACCGACATGGAAGATGTCGAAAGTGCCGAAGGTGATAATGCGGGTCATCGGAGCGGGCGAGATGCGGGGCTCAGCTTGCGCGAGTCAGGGTGCGCATGGCGATGGGGCCAGGGACGAGCATCAGCAGGCCCAGCACCCATGCCTTGGCACTCATCGGCTGTATGCCCAGTGCAAGGCGAAGCTCACTCCATGCGCCACGCTTGTCGTTGTTAATGCAGCGATAGCGCGCCGAGAGGTAGTGCAGGCGCGCCTGAAGCCGGGGGCCCCCGTTCTGGGCGTGGGCGGCTTGTATACGCTGCAAATCCGTGACCCGAGCCGGCGCGTCGCTGCTGACGCTGCCGGCGGTAATGTAGGACAGCGCCAGCAACTCCGGATTGAGCTGTATGCGATGTCGGGACGCGATTCGCAGCAGCAGTTCCCAGTCGTCCCAGATCTTGAGGTTTTCTTGGAATCCGCCGAGTTCGAGCAGCACGCTGCGGCGCGCCAGCCATGTCTGGGTGAATGCCATCGGATGATGGCGTACAGCGTTCAGCGGGTCGTGTCCAAAGTCCTCGATGAATCGAGGCTCAGGATACGACCATAGGTTACCGTCGGCTAGCACGCGCAGCATGCCGCAGATGGCGAGTCCGATGTCCGGGCTGGCGCTGCGTAGTGCAGCAACTTGTCGTTCGAGCTTGTGCAGCAACCACTCGTCGTCGCTGTCCTGAAATGCCACGTACTCGCCGACGGCGGCATTGAGGCCGGTGTTACGTGCGGCCGGCGCTCCGCGCCGGACCGGATGCCGGATCACGCGTGCGCGCGGATCGGCGAAGCGTGCGACGACCGCGGCAATGTCTTCGTCGGAGCCGTCATCGACGACGATGAGTTCAAGGTCGCCAAAGGTCTGTGCGAGCACGCTGCCGATCGCGCGCGGCAGTAGCGCCGATCGGTTCAATGTTGGAAGTACGACGCTGATCAGCGGAGTGCTGTGCGGGGCGGACATGCGGAGCGAGCCTGGTTTATCGGAAAAAGATCGGCAGGCGTGCGTACAGTTGCTGGCGCAATGTACGCGCGCGCCGCACGCTGCCCTGGCCCAAGAAAGACAGCAGCAGCATCAGCGCGACACGCGGTTGCCAGGGGTTCAATCGCAGCGAACGGCTCAGCCAGCGGCGGCCGTCCGCCGTGTCGCCGGCACTGAGTTCATAACGGCCGATAAGCAAGGCGTGGTGCGCCCGGGTGCGGGGGTGCTGCGCCCACCGATGCCCATGGATCTCGATGACGCGGCGCACGCCGCGCGTAACCGCGGCCTCGTTGTACATCATCGTCGTTTCGACGCGCTGATCCTGTACGAACAGCGGTTCGGCAACGTAGACGAAGCGGCACAGATCGCTGAGCCGCAGTGCCAGTTCCCAGTCGTTACGCGCCGGCATCTTCTCGTCGAAGCCTCCGGCGCGCTCCAGCAATTCCCGGCGTACCAGCCATGCGGGGGTGGCGATCGCATTGATGCCGAGCATCCCCTGCGTTCCGTTGAAGTCCACTTCGCCGTAGCGCTCGTGATAGCGATCCTGGGTTCCGCCGGGCGTCAGGCGGACGTAGCCTGCAAGGCAAAGGCCGACGGATGAGTCGCTTCCCCGCAGCACCGTCACCTGACGCTCCATCTTGTCTGGCAGCCAGATATCGTCGTCATCCTGGAAGGCCACGAGTTCTGCACGGGCGAGTTTCAGGGCGGCGTTTCGCGCTGCTGAGGCACCCACTTTCTGATCCAGCCGGAGTACGCGCACTCTGGGGTCTCCGACTGTGGCGAGCCATGCGGACGTGCCGTCGGTACAGGCGTTGTCGATGACGATGACTTCGATAGCCTGCAAGGTCTGCCCGAGTACGCTGGCCAGTGACCGCTGGAACAAGTGCATGCGATCGTGCGTCGGCAGGATCACCGAAACGGTTGGCAGTTTCTCAGACACGAGCAGCTCCGCGAGTACCTGGGGTTTGTACGTTCCCGAGAACCTCTCGATAGACTGCCTCGGTGCGTGCGATGAAGGTATCGTACCGGAAGCCGCGTTCGACATGGGACCTGCCGGCCTGGCCCATGTCGGGCCAGGTGGCGGCATCACGCACCAGCTTGCTCAGCCCTGCGACAAACGCCTGCGTATCGTCGGCGACGACCACCGCAGACT
>JALYJV010000478.1 GCA_030775105.1 Pseudomonadota bacterium
TTGATCCAGCGCCGGACTGCCATAGGCGCGCCACCACTCCGGCGCGACCGCGCCTGCGTCATCCGCTGCCATTATTGACCACTGCGTCGGTACCACCACATCCGCCTGCGGCATCGCAGGCGTCAAGCTGCAGGCACTCAATGCAACGGCGCTGAAACCCAGCAGCAGGTGTCGCGAAACGAAAGTCTGACCAGGCATTCTCATTGCGTTCATTCCGAAGCCAGCGCAACAACCGGGTCCATGTAGGCCGCCTTGCGGGCCGGCAGATAGCCGAACAGCAGGCCCGTGCCAAAGGCCGAGCTGAACGCAAGGATCGGTGGACCGGCGGTGAACGCGACCGTGCTGCCAAAAGCCTCGACAACGAAGCCGGCAACGAAACCCAGCACCACGCCGATCGCTCCGCCGATACCGCAGACAACCAGTGCCTCAGTGTTGAACTGCAGCAGGATATTGCTGCGCCGCGCACCGGTTGCCATGCGCAGTCCGATCTCGCGGGTGCGCTCGGTGACGTTGACCAGCATGATGTTCATTACGCCGATGCCGCCGACCAGCAGCGAGATCGCGGCAACTGCGCCAAGCATCAGCGTCAGCGTGTTCTGCGTGGTCTCCACGGTTTCCATCAGCGCCGTCGTGCTGCGCACGCGCACGTCTTCAGTGCCGTGACGCTGCAGGAACAGCGCTTCGATCGCGGCTTGGGTCGCATCCGAGTCGGCAGCGGATTCGATCTTGACGTTCAGCGAATCAAGGAAACGCTTGCCGAACAGGCGCACGAAACCGGTCGACAAGGGCACCAACGCGACGTCGTCCATATCCGAACCGAATGCGTTCGCGCCCTTGGGCGCGAGCACGCCGATGATCTCGAACGGCACATTGCCGATCAGCAGGTACTGACCGACCGGATCGCTGCCATCGGGGAACAGGGTGTCTGCCACGGTCTTGCCGAGCACGGTCACGGCCATATAGCGATCGACATCGTCCTGGTTGATGAAGCTGCCGCTCTGCATTTGCCAGTCCTGCGTCTGCTGATACGACGGCCAGACACCGGTGGCGTTGCTGCGATAGTCGACGCTGCCGTTGCGCAGCGTCACGCTCGTACGCCTCTGCGGCGACACGTAGAGTACGTTCGGCAGTTCTGCTACGGCGGTCGCGTCTTCCGGCACCAGTGTCGCAAGATCGCCTGACGAACGCTGCCCCGGCACTCCAGGCCGCACAAGCAGCAGATTGCTGCCCATCGCTTCGATCTGCTTGAGGATGTCCTGCTTGCTGCCATTGCCGATCGCGAGCATGGTCACGACCGCAGCAACACCGATGACGACGCCGAGCAAGGTCAGCGCGCTGCGAAAAAGGTTTGCACGCAAAGAGCGCAGCGCCATTTTCACCGCCTCGCTCAGATCCGGCAGCCAGTGCGGATGGCGCGCTCCGCCGTTGGAATGTTCCATCGCCTTCGGCAGTTGACCGGGCACGCCGCTGTCTGAAATCAGACGCCCATCGCTGAACTGGATCGTGCGCTGCGCATGCGCCGCAACCGACGCATCGTGCGTGATCAGGATGATCGTACGGCCTTGTCCGTGCAGGTCCTTGAGCAGGGCGAGCACTTCGGCGCCGCTGCGGCTGTCGAGCGCACCGGTTGGTTCATCGGCGAGCATCACCTCGGCGCCATTCATCAGCGCCCGCGCGATTGACACGCGCTGCTGCTGGCCGCCGGAGAGCTGGTTGGGTCGATGCGCCGAGCGTTCGCCCAAACCCAGTTGCGTCAGCAGCGCCTGCGCCCGTGTCGCGCGCTCGTGCTTGCTGCGTCCGGCGTAGATCGCCGGCAACTCGACGTTCTCGGCGGCGCTGATCGATGCGAGCAGGTTGTAGCGCTGGAACACGAAACCGAAAGTGTCACGCCGCAGCGCTGCCAGATCGTCTGGTGGAAGACTTGCGACATTGATGCCGCGCACGTGGTACTCACCGTGACTGGGCACATCGAGGCAGCCGAGGATGTTCATCAGCGTTGACTTGCCGGAACCGGACGCCCCCATGATCGCGACGAACTCACCGGCATGAATATCGAGACTGACGCCATCCAGCGCCCGCACCTCTGTCTCGCCGCTGGCGTAGACCTTGCTGATTCCACGCAGGCGGATCAGCGGCGTTGCAGCGCTGGCGCTCATAGCCGCGGCATCATCCGCCGTCGCTCGGTGCGTTCGGCATCCGGGCTACCGTTTTCGGCGGACGCGATCTTCGGCACGATCACCTTGTCGCCGACCTCAAGGCCACTGAGTACCTGCACCATCGTGCGATTCGCGACGCCGACCTTGACCTCGCGGGCCTGCGGCCCCTGAGCGGTCTTGACTGTCGCCTCGTACTGACCCGAACCCGGCTTGCCCAACGGCCGCAGTGCATTGAGCGCGACCAGCGGCACATCCCGGGCTTCGCCGAGCACGAAGAACACCTGCACGGTCATTGACGGCAGCAGCGCGCGATCGGGGTTGTCGACATCGATCAGCACGTTGTAAAGCACGACGTCGTTGAGTGTTTCCGGCGTCGGCTGCACCTGTCGCACGGCGCCGACCAGACGCTGGCCCGGCATGCCCAGGGTCGTGAAGTACGCGCTCATGCCAGGCGTCACACGACCGACATCGGCTTCGGCGACCTTAGCCCAGACCGTCATCACGTCGAGATTGGCGATCTGCACGATGACCGGCGCCGACTGCGAGGCGTTGATGGTCTGGCCCTGCAGACTGGTCTGCGAAACCACCGTGCCGTCCATCGGCGCGAGGATGCGCGTATAGCCGAGGTTGGCAAGATTGCCGGACAGCGTGGCCTCCGCCGCCGTGATCTGCGCCTTGAGCGACGCAACCGCCGCCTTGGCGACGCGCGCCGCGGCGGTCGATTGCTCGGCCGCATCCTGGCTGATCGCGCGCTCGGCGAGCATGCGCTGGTTGCGCGCGCTTTGTTGCTCGGCCAGCACCAGCTCGGCTTCGCGCTGGCTGAGCTGGGCCTTGAGGCTGTCGAGCCCGGCACGATCGTTGCGCACCGTCGACTCGTAGCGCGTCGGGTCAATCTGCGCGATCAGATCGCCCTTGCTGACGCGGTCTCCGATCGCCACCAGGACCTTCTGCAGCTGGCCTGACACCTGGGTACCGACGTCGACGTAGTCGCGTGGCTTTAGCGAACCGACAGCGGTCACCGTCTTCTCGATATCGCCGCGCTCGACGGTTACAGTCACCAGAACGTCCTTCGGCTTCGCCATCGCGAAATGCCAGATCGCGGCAACGCCGACGATGAGGGTCAGCGCGACAGCGGCCTGCGTCATCTTGGATCTGGGAAAGCGCATAGTGGTTTCATGGTGTGGACGTCTGCATCATGACGTCCGAATGAGGCGCGCAGTGCGTGATGAATGTGGAGACATTATGCGTTCGCTACCCGCGCAGCCCTTGTGATATCAGACCGCAGCCCAATACTGGCGTGAATGCCACCGCACCCATCACCATGGCCGACTCAAAACTCCCGAAGCACCACACGCCGCGCGGTTTTCGCAACAATCAGCGCACAGCGCCACATGGCGG
>JALYJV010000479.1 GCA_030775105.1 Pseudomonadota bacterium
GCCGCCTGGTCACCAACGACCAGCGCGGCGCGATGATCATGGCCGAGCTGCTGGAGATCGATCCGCGCACCGGCAAGCCGATCGACTATCGCGAGATCGGCAGCGCCCTTGAGAACCTGCGCGCCAAGTACGAGAAGGATGGCGTCAAGGTCCACATCATCGGCTTCGCAAAGATCGTCGACGACATGACCAAGGCCTCGCTCGAGGTCGCCGGATTCTTCGGCCTGACGCTGCTGCTGACCGGCTTGCTGCTGTGGAGCTACTGCGGGTCCTTCAAGCTCGGACTCATTCCGCTCGGCTCGTCGATCGTCGCGGTGATCTGGGAGATGGGCATCCTGCGCTCGGTGGGCTTCGGCCTCGATCCGTTCGCGATCCTCGTGCCGTTCCTGATCCTCGCCGTGTCCGTCAGTCACGGCGTGCAATACGTCAACGCCTGGGTCGACGAAGTCCATCTGGGCAAGTCAAGCTACGACGCCTCGCTGATCACATTCCGGCGGCTTGCCATCGCCGGCACGATCGCGCTGCTGACCGACATCGCCGGCTTCGCGACGATCTACCTGATCGAGATCCAGATCATCCAGGAAATGTCGCTCAATGCCGTGTTCGGCGGTATTGCGATCATCGTTGCCAACAAGATGTTCGTGCCGATCTGGCTGACGATGGTCAAGCTCAAGGACGTCGATGCCTTCATCGCGCGGCAGAATGCGCGCGATGCGGCGCTCGACAAGACCTGGTGGTGGCTGTCCGGCGTGACGAAACTGCCGGTCGCATCGGTGATTCTGCTCTGCTGTGCCGTACTGGCCGGCTGGGCGTACTGGGCCAAGGACGGCCTGCAGATCGGCGATGCACTCAAGGGCGTGCCCGAGCTGCGGCCGGACTCGCGCTTCAACCAGGACTTCAATGCGATCACCGACAACTTCGAGATCGCCGTCGACATCTTCAAGGTCATCGCCGAATCGCAACCCAACGGCTGCATCGATTTCGAGCTGATGGATCAGGTCGACCGATTCACCTGGCAGATGGAGAATACCGATGGCGTGCAATCGACGCTGTCGTTGCTGACTTTCGCCAAGCTGGTCTACCAGGGCCTATCGGAGGGTCGGCTGAATGCACTCGTCCTGCCGCGCAACAAGTTCGCAATGGCGCAGGCCACCGCACTCGTGCCAACCAGCACCGGCCTGCTCAACGACGACTGCGATGCCCTGGCGGTCTACATGTTCACCAAGGACCACAAGGCCACGACCATCAGCCATATCGTCGACGAGGTGAAGAAGTTCAACGAGGCCAATCGCGCCGACTTCTTCGCCCGCACCAAGGAGGTCGACGCCGCCTACTGCGACAGCAAGTACGCGGCGTTCCAGAAGGTCAAGGCGGCCAACGTCGAGGTCTTCGCGCTGGTCGAGCAACCGGATACACCCTCCGAAGTCACCAACGCGGCAACCGCAAAGCGTGATCAGCTGCAGGCTGAGTACGAGAAGCTCGACAAGAACTGTCCGGTCAACTTCGCGCTCGCGACCGGCAATGTCGGCGTCATGGCGGCGACCAACGAGGTCATCAAGGAGCAGGAAAGTCGCATCGTGATCATGGTCTACATCGTCATCCTGATCCTGCTGTGGTTCTCCTTCCGCGACTGGCGCGCGATCGTCTGCATCGTCGTGCCGCTCGCGCTTGTGTCGGAGATGGGCTACGGCGTCATGGCCACGCTCGACATCGGCATGAAGGTCGCGACCCTGCCGGTGCTTGCGCTGGCGGTCGGCATCGGCGTCGACTACGGTATCTACGTCTACGGCGTCATGGCCGGCGCGCTTGGCGAAGGCAAGTCGCTGCGGCGTGCGTACTTCGAGACCCTGCGCGGTACCGGCAAGGCAGTGATCTTCACCGGCCTGACACTCGGCGCGGCGGTGACGACCTGGCTGATGTCGGAGCTGCAGTTCCAGATCGACATGGGCAAGCTGCTGCTGTTCATGTTCACTGCCAACATGTTCGGCGCGATTCTGGTCCTGCCGGCATTGGCGGCCTTCCTGTACCCCAAGGCCGCCAAGTCAACCGACGCCGATTCGCCGTTTGCGGAGCCGCCGAAGAAATAACGCGGAACTTCGCAACTGAACACACGACCCACCCGCAGAGGGTGGGTCGATTTTCTTCTCATCCAAACTCTATCGACTGACCTGCGCTCTACACGCGCAGGCATCCGGTCGCCATCCAGGAACATCGCAACATGAAGTCATTCCAGAACAAGACCGCCGCCATCACCGGTGCGGCCTCCGGCATCGGCCGCGCACTCGCGACCGAACTCGCCAGTCGCGGCTGCAATCTGGCGCTGTCCGACAACAATGTCGAAGCGCTCGAACAGACCGCAGAGCAGGCGCGCACCTACGGCACCATCGTGACAACGCAGAAACTCGACGTTCGTGACCGCGATGCGATCTACGCCTGGGCCGAAGCCTGTGCTGATGCTCATGATCAGATCAATCTGATCTTCAACAACGCCGGCGTCGCCCTCGGCTCGAGCATCGAAGGGGCGAGCGACAGAGATCTGCACTGGATCATGGACATCAACTACTGGGGCGTCGTCCACGGCACCCGCGCGTTCCTGCCACACCTGCGCGCGTCCGGCGATGGCCACGTCGTCAACATCTCCAGCGTATTCGGTATCGCCGCCGTACCGAGCCAGGGCGCATACAATGCGACCAAGTTTGCGGTGCGCGGCTTCACAGAATGCCTGCGCCAGGAACTCGAGGTCACCGGCGCCGCGGTCAGCGCCTCCTGCGTCCATCCCGGCGGCATCAAGACCAACATCGCACGCGACGCTCGCTACGACGCCAGCGCGCGCGAACTCACCGGCCACGACGAAACGGAAGGCAAGGCACGTTTCGAGAAACTGTTCATGACTTCGGCGAAGTCTGCCGCGAACACCATCCTGCGCGGCGTGCAACGCAACTCGCGTCGCGTGCTGATCGGCGTAGATGCGCATGCGATTGATCTGGCCGTGCGCCTGATGCCGAGTACCTACCAGCGCATCGTGTCGGGAGTAACCAGACTTGCTCTGCGCTAGAGCATTTTTAGTTCAGATAGACACACACCAGCCTTCTTCCCACAAGCGGGGAGAAGGGAAGGTCCTTTTGTGGATTTCCCATAACGATGTTTCCACTTATCCAAAAACGCTCTAAGGCTGAGCGACGCGTCAGCGCTTCGGATGCGCGATCTGGTGATCCAGCACCGCTGCAAGGCGGTCGCCGAGATGGCGGGTGGCGGCGATTTCCATCGCGCGGGCGACTTCGGCGTTGACAGCCATTTCGACCAGCGGTCGCAGGCGCCAGATGATGTCGGCCAGGCGCGGCACTTCTGCCGGCGGCGGCAAGCCCTTGCCGAAGGGATCGAACAGGTGCTGTTCGACAAGCTGCACCATCTGTTCGGCAGCGCGCTCGACATTGGCGCGCAATCCTGCGATGACATCGAGCATCTGATCCAGCGGAATGCCGGCTTTGACAAGTTCAGCGCCGGCCTGGATCAGACGCGGACTCGGCGCGCGGAAGCCCTGGCCTTCGGCAACCAGAATCTTCAGTTCTGCAGCCTTGGCCAGCCAGCGCACGTCGAAGTGATCGCCGAACATGCGCAGCAACTCGGTCAGCGTATATAACCGTGACTGTTCGTCGGTCCAGGGGCTGGATACGGCCAGCTCAAGGCCGAACAGTCCGGAGAAATCGGCGCCGCGCTCCCAGGCCTCGAGCAGCTCACCGATGCTGCTGAGCGTGTAGCCGCGAGCCAGAAGCTGGGCAATGATGCGCAAGCGTGAAACATGCGCATCGCTGTAGACACCGTTGCGTCCGCGCCGCTCCGGCGGTGGAATCAGGCCGCGATCCTGATACGAACGGATGTTGCGGATCGTGGTCTGCGTCACCTTGGCCAGTTCGGCAACGCTGTACTCGGTGTGCTTGCGAGCATCTGCCGGCCCGAGAGCAGCCGCATGCGCCTCGGCCGCAGTCACGGGCTTGCGGGCAGGTTTGCGGGCTGCAGTACTGGCTTTTCGGGTGACGCTGGGCATGCGTGAATCATACCGCGCACCCAGCTCAAGGATCACCCGCGAAATCGCTCCCTACTTCAGCTCGCTCGACGACTTGCCAAGCAGGCGTCGCGCAACGATCAGCTGCTGGATCTGCTGGGTGCCCTCGAAGATATCGAGGATCTTGGCGTCGCGCGCCCACTTTTCGAGCAACTCGCCCTCGCCATAGCCGACGCTGCCGCACAGCTCGACACACTTGAGCGCAATTTCCACGCAGCTGCGCCCGGCCTTGGCCTTGGCCATCGAGGCCTGCAGCGAATTGGGCTTGCGGTTGTCGGCCATCCATGCGGCCTGCATCGTCAGCAGGCGCGCAGACTCGTAGTCGGACTCCATTCGCAGCAGCTCGGCGGCCGCCGCGTGCTGGACCTGTGCCGGGCGGTTGTAGTCGACCTCGACGCCGGCTTGCCTGAGCGCGGCCGTCGTGTGCTCCAGGCACGCCCGGGCCAGACCCAGGGCCATCGCCGCAACCAGAGGCCGGGTGTTGTCGAAGGTCTGCATGACGCCGGCAAAGCCCTTGTCGGTGCGCACCTCCGGATCGCCGAGCAGATTCTCACGCGGGACCCGGCAGTCGCGCAGCGCGAACTGCGCCGTATCCGACGCACGAATGCCGAGCTTGTGCTCCAGACGCACCAGCTCGAACCCCGGCGTGCCCTTCTCGACGACAAAGGATTTGATCGCCGCACGGCCGACATTTCGGTCGAGCGTGGCCCAGACCACAACCAGTTCCGCCCGGTCGCCGGCGGTGACGAAGATCTTGTCGCCGTTGAGCACGTAGTGGTCACCATCGAGGCGCGCAGTTGTACGGATTTCTGCGGAGTCCGAGCCGCAATGCGGTTCGGTGATCGCCATCGCCGCCCACTTGCCCTTGAAGCGCTCAAGCTGCTCGTCGCTGGCGACACTGGCAATGGCCGAGTTGCCAAGTCCCTGGCGCGGCATCGTCAGCAGAAAGCCGACATCACCCCAGCACAGTTCGATCGTGCCGAGCACCGTCGACAGATTGCTGCTGTTGCGATTGCCGTCGTCGCCGCCGCTGGTGCGGCGTACGCCGGTGGCACCGGCACCTTCACCACCACCACCGGCACTCATGCCGTCAAGCAGCGCCGAGAGCATGTCGAGTTCCTTCGGATACTCATGCTCGGCACGGTCATAGCGCCGCGAGTTCGGGCGGAACATTTCGCGCGCAACCTGATGCGCCTGTTCGACGAGCATCTGGAATTTCTTCGGAGATTCGAGATTGATCATGTCTGGCCTCCGTTAGATAAGAATCACGCCTTCCATCACCGCTGCCGCGCGCAGATCGCGGTACCAGCGTTCGACCGGATGCTCCTTGACGAAGCCGTGGCCGCCGAGCAACTGCACGGCATCCGAGCCGATCACGATGCCCTTGTCCGCGCATAGACGCCGAGCAATCGCGGTCTCGCGCGCAAAGTCCTTGCCCTGATCCGCACGGCTCGCTCCGCGCCAGCTGGCGAGGCGCATGCCGTCGAGTTCGATCGCCATGTTGGCCACGGCGAACGCGACCGATTGCCGATGGCTGATCGGTTCGCCGAATGCCACGCGCTCGTTGACGTAGGGGATCACGTAATCGAGCGCGGCCTGCGCGGTGCCGACCGCGAGCGCGCACCAGCCGAGACGTGCGAGGTTGATGCATTCAAGATAGGTCTGCTGCCCACCGGCGATCAGTGCCGCTGCTGGCAACTTCGCGTTCTTCAGATGCACGCGTGCCGTAGCTGCCGCGCGCAGGCCCATGGCCGGCTCGGCTTCGACCGTCAGGCCCGTACTCGAGGATTCGACGATAAACAGCGCAGGTCCGTGACCTTCGAGCTCCGCGGCAACGATGAAGAGTTCTGCAGTTGCTGCACGCGGCACCAGTGACTTGACGCCTTCGAGTACAAAGCCGCTGCCGTCACGCCGTGCAGTGGTCTTCAGCACAAGGGCATCGAACAGGGGGCGCGGCTCCAGCACGGCGAGCGCCGCGGCCGGCGCGTGTTCATTGAGGAAGGCGGGCAGATAGGCTGACTGCTGCTTCTCGTCACCCCACAACACCAGCGCGGTTGAAACCGCGGTCGGAGCGAGTGCGGCAACGGCTAGGCCCATGTCGCCCTGGGCAAGCGCTTCAGTGATCAGCATGCCCGTGACTGCAGAGCGTTCGGTTCCGACGCCACCGAGTGCTTCCGGAATCACCATCTGTGCGATGCCGAGTTCAGCGGCACCGGCAAGCACTGCGTCCGGAGCCGTGCATGCGGCATCGGCGGCAAGCGCAGCCGGACGCATCTGTTCCAGCGCGTAGCCTTGCACGGCTTCGCGCAACATCTGCTGTTCTTCGGTGGGCGTCAGATCGAATAGCGACGCCGAGCCGCCCTTGGACAAGCGTTCAGGCCGCACCAGCTTCAGCGTGGACTGGAAGCTGCGCGCCACTGCACCGGCGCTGCGAAATCCGATCCTGCTGCCGTGATACAGCGCGCGTTCGGCCGGCTTGCGCAGGCCGAGTTTCTCGATCAGCGGCAGGCCGGCGAAGCGGTTGATCGCGCGCAGTCCAATGCCCATCGCCTTGCCGGAAACACTCCCGGATTTGCTCATGTTCGGTTCCTCTCCTCGCTGTACGGATGCCGCCGTGGAACCACTGCCGCGCCTGTGATCAGGCAAGGTTGTCGCGAATCTGTTCGAGAAAGACGTCAACAAGCCGGGTGAACTTGCCCTGGATGAATGGCGGCGCGACCAAGCGATACATCAACGGCACCGGCACATCACGCAGCTCGCCACGCACATCGAACGACACGCGGGTAGACGTGCCCTTGGGTTCGACGCGCATGCGGCCTTCGATTGTGGCATTGCCCTTGCCGGCGACCGGCACCCAGCTCAGTTCACCGGTCTCGGGATTGCAGCTGTACTTGGCGCCGTAGCTGACTTCGTGCGCGATGCGTGCCACCTTGGAGCCGATCGGCGCCATCTCCCACAGGAAGCTGTCCTTGCCGATCGGCGTCAGCTTGCGCAGCTTGGGAAAGCGCTTGATCGTGCCTTCGTAATCCTCCAGCAGACCGCGAACGCGATCGATCGGCGCAGGCACGTCCACGCTGCGCGCAATGCTGATGTTGACCTTCATCGGGAGTTCTCGCTCACTATCGCCAAAGTGATTCGAGCTTGGCAGCAACGCCGGTCCGCGCCCTTGGCCGGGCGAACATTCCGCCCGGCAACGCGGCCAATCGGGCGGTGAATCCCTAGGGCCTGTTAACGCTATGGCGATCGTTGTGACGGAGACCGTTTTGGCGCAGTGCAAGGAAGAAGGAGCG
>JALYJV010000480.1 GCA_030775105.1 Pseudomonadota bacterium
CCTTGTTCACTGCGTGGCCGATATGAATATCGCCATTCGCATATGGTAGGCCGTCGACAAACCAGAACGGCGTGCGTCCCGCGGTTTCCTGCATCACCGCTGCGTAGGCGCCTTCCTGCTGCCAGCGCGCAAGCATCTCCGGCTCGCGCTTGGCCAGGTTGGCCTGCATCGCAAACTCGGTCTGCGGCAGGTTGATCGTGGATTTGTAGTCAGTCACGGCAGGGGTTTTTCGTCCTGTGGAGCCCAGACATCGCCACGCAGCGCAGTGCAGAACTGCGATTCGTGCGGCTGCAGGCTCGGGGTCAATACGAGATCAGTTCAGCGCGAGGCGCTGGATTGCGGGGCCGAATTATGCGTGAAATCAGGCCGTCTGCGCAGCAAAATAGGCCAGCGCGTCGGCCTTGTCGCACTGCATCTGCGCGGACAGCGCGTCCAGCGTCTCGAAGCGCTCCTCGGGGCGCAGGAATTGCCGGAAGCGCACTTCGACCGTCGCACCGTACAGATCCGGGCTGCCGTTGAGCACGTGGGTCTCGAGCAGGCAGCGGGTCAGCCCCAGCGTCGGCCGCACGCCCAGATTCGCAACGCTCGGCATGACCACCCCGCCCCCCGGTCCCAGCACGGTCAGCTCGACCACGTAGATGCCATGGCGCAGCGCGGGCTGGCGCTGCATGTAGACATTGGCGGTCGGCATGTTCAGCGTGCGACCGAGCCGCAGGCCGGATTTAACCCGACCCACCATCCGGTACGGCCGACCGAGCAGGCTCGCGGCGCGCGCGAGATCGGGCTCAGCCAGCGCCTCGCGGATCAGCGTAGAGCTGCAACGCAGTCCGCCGCTGAGCACGCTGCCCATCGCCACGATTTCGAAACCCTGCGTGCGCCCCTCGGCCTCCAGCAGCGCCAGATCGCCGGCACGCTTGGCGCCAAAGCGGAAATCGTCACCGACAATCAGGGCACGAATCGCCAGCCGGCGGATCAGGCAATCACGGACGAAGGTCAGGGGCTCCTGGGCAGCAAAGCGGCGATCAAAACGCTGGACGATCCAGCGATCGACCCCGAGTTGCTGCAGATCGAGAAACTTTGTACGCAAGTTGCTGATGCGTGCGCAGCGCGCGCCTTTCGCAAAGTATTCGCGCGGCGTCGGCTCAAACGTCAGCACCGTCGCCGGGATGCCGAGGCGCCGCGCCTGCGCGACCGCTGCCGCAACCAGTGCCTGATGGCCGAGGTGGACGCCGTCAAAATTGCCGATCGTCAGCACGCAACCCTGTGCTGCAGAGGATGACTTGACGTTGTGCAGGCCGCGAATCAGTTCCATCGCTGCCTCAAACCCCTGCGCGACGGAAATGCCGCAGACGCAGACCCACCAGCAGCAGGCTGCCGAAGTACGCAACCGCAGCAAGGCTGACTGTAATCCCGACGCGCAGGGCGCGCTCGGTCGCCGCATGACTGAGCCATGTATCAAGGGAGCCGGCGAAGGCGATCAGCAGGGCCGCCATCGCCGCATTGGCGAACAGCAGGCGCAGCGCAAACTGGCCCCAACCGGGCTGCGGCACATAGGCGCCATCGCGCCTGAGCCGCCGCAGCAGCAGCAGGGCGTTGATCCACGCCGAGATCGAGGTGGCCGCGGCCAGGCCGGCATGCGCCGCAGACCAGTCGTAGATCTTCGCCAGCGTAAACACGGTCAGGCTCATCACCATGCCGCAGCACAGCGCGGTGATGCCATAGCGCACAGGGATACGGGTTTCCTGGCGGGCGTAGAAGCCGGGCACCAGCACCTTGACCAGCGAGAAACCCATGAAGCCGGCGGCGTAAGCCCACAGCGCATACATCGTCATGCGGGTGTCGTGATCACCGAACTCACCGTGGCCGAACAAGGTGGCTACCAGGGGGCCGGCGAACAGCAGCAGGCCGAGTGCCGCCGGCACGCCCACGAGCAGAATCACCCGCAGCGCCCAGTCCAGGGTCTGCGAAAACGCTCCGGTGTCACGGGTCGAATGCTGTGCCGACAGCGCGGGCAGGATCACGGTACCGACGGCAATGCTGAAGATGCCGAGGGGGAACTCCATCAGGCGGTCGGCGTAATACAGCCAGCTCACCGAGCCGTCGCCGAGGAAACTGGCGAGCGCCGAGTCCAGCAACAGGCTGATCTGGGCAACCGACGAGCCGATCATCACTGGTATCATCAGGCCAACGATGCGCCGCACCCGCGAGTCTCGCCAACCCCAGCGCGGCCATGGCAGCAAACGCCGTCGCATCAGCGAAGGCAGCTGAAATGCGAACTGCAGGATGCCTGCGACGAAGACGGCGTAGGCCAGCACCTGTACCGAATCGGCCTGGATGAATGCCGCCGAGATCAGGCAAACATTGAGAATCACCGGCGTGAACGCCGGCACTGCGAACTCGCCGTAGCTGTTGAGTACGCCGGAGGCCAGCGCGGTCAGCGAGATGAACATCAGGTACGGGAAGGTCCAGCGCAGCAGTTCGGCGCCCAGCGCGTGCTTGGCCGGATCGGCACCGAAACCCGGCGCGAACACCCAGATCAGCAGCGGCGCCGCGATGCAGCCGATCAGCGTGATCAGCGCCAGCACAGCCGCCAGCGTGCCCATCACGACGCCAACCAGTTCGCGCGCCTGCTCCGGTGTGCCGGTGGTCTTGGTTTCGGTGAAAACCGGCACGAAGGCCTGGGAGAACGCGCCCTCGGCGAACATCCGACGGCCAAAGTTGGGAATCTTCAGCGCAATCAGAAAGGCATCCATCGCCGCGCCGGCGCCAAAAACATTGGCAAACATCACATCGCGGACGAAGCCGAGTACGCGGGACAGCAGCGTCATGGCCGCGACAACGCCGGAAGATTTGAGCAGGGACGCTGACATAGCCGCGGAGTCTAACCTTTGGGATTCGCCACTGCCGACTGTTGCAAGCCAATTCGCTTGCCTTTTCAGCTGCTTCCACCGGAAGCCGGCAATTGACAATCAGCGCCCCGCTGACGATAATCCGCCCCCTTTTTCGACGACATCCGGTCGCCGAGCCGGTTTTTTCAGGAGTTGCCCCTTGGCCAATATCGCCAGCGCAAAGAAGCGCGCCCGTCAAGCTATCAAGCGCCGCGCCCAAAATGTCGCCCAGCGCTCAATGGTCCGCACCACGATCAAGAAGGTCGTCAAGGCGCTCGACGCCAAAGACAAGGCCGCAGCCGTAGCCGCGTACGCAGAAATGGTCCCGGTCATCGACCGTTACGCGACCAAGGGCATGATTCACAAGAACAAGGCCGCCCGTCACAAGTCGCGCCTGTCGGAACAGATCAAGGCACTCGGCTAAACCGAGCAGCTGCTGCAAAAGAACGGGCCTGGCGCCCGTTTTTTTGTGCCCGGCGGTTGGCCATCCCCGGCAACGACATGGATTCGCCTCGAGGATCCGGATTCAGGACATTTCCCCCTATCGCCAGCGATCCGCTCCCAGTAGGATTCCTCCTACGTTGCAGGCCAGATGCGGTGTGGGACCGCTTCCGGGATCCGGGTTCTGCCTGCGGCAACGTTGAATCGTTCGCACTGCGAACTCACTGTTGGGGGATCACTCGTATGTCGTCTGTTCGGCACATTCCGCATTTTCGCGGATTCTATTTGACGGCCATCGCCGGCTGCATCGCGACGGTTTCCAGCCTCCCTGCCTTGGCCCAGAACAGCGCCGCTGCCGACCAGAACCGGGTCGACGCGCTCTTCGCCGAGCCGACCGAACCCGAGGTGATTCCGGTCCAGCCGATGCGCACCGACCAGGTCGCTGAGGGCAAGGATGATCCGACCGCGCTGGATAGCATTGAAGTCACCGGCTCGCGCATTCAGCGCGACGAGTTCGCTTCGTCCAGCCCGTTATCCAGCTTTGCCCGCACCGACATCGATCTGGCCGGCGTTGTCGGCGTCGATGAATTCCTGCAGCAGATGCCGGCATTTACAGGTTTCCAGCTGACCGCTTCGACAAACAATGGCGGTGATGGCCAGAAGAAGGTCGACCTCCGCGGCTTGGGCTTTAATCGCAATCTGGTGCTGATCAACGGCCGTCGCCAGATCGGCGATGTCAACGGCGATGGCGCCGTCGATCTCAACACAATTCCGGACGCCCTGATTGAACGCATCGAGGTCCAGCTCGATGGCTCCTCGACCATATACGGCTCGGATGCGCTGGCTGGCGTGACGAACATCATCCTCAAGAAAAACTTCGACGGCCTGGAAATCAGCACCGACTATGGCGTCGGCGATGAGGGCGAAGCCATCAACAGTGGTTGGTCCGTTCTTGCCGGCTCAACGGGGGGAACGGGCAGCGTGCTCGGATCTCTGAGTTACTCGAAGCAGGAAGTCATGTTCCAGGCGGAACAACCGTGGGCGACCACCTCGCTGTACCCGCAGCTGCAGGAAGACGGCACTTTCCGGGCGATCGCCTCCGGCTCCACCAACAGTCGCCGTATCCGCGTCGATACCGACGGCGACGGCGTCTATGAATCCCAGCGCATCGTCGATGCGCAAACCGGTCAAGCACGCGACTTCGATCCGGCCACCGACACCTACAATTTCGCGCCGGCCAATGCGCTGATCACGCCCAACGAACACTGGCAGATCTCGCTACTCGGCAACAAGGATGTGACCGGCTCCATCAGCGCCTATTTTGAGGGCCTCTACACGCGCCGCACCTCGCGCCAGATTCTCGCCCCCGATGCCTCGTTCGCCGTCACCGAGATCGCGACGCCGAACAATGGGCCGCAGCTGAACGACTTCGTTCCGGCCAACAACCCATTCAATCCCTACGGCGACAGTCCGCGCAACGACGAAGGAATCACCGGCCAGGATGTCCGCATCAACCGGCGCTTCGTCGAGTCCGGTGGCCGCGTCTTTGTTCAGGGCGCCAACACCTTCCGCATCGCGATGGGCCTGGAAGGCGACGTGTTTGATACCGGCATTCTCTGGGACGCCTCGTATATTCATGCGCAGAATGAAACAGTCAACGAAACGCAGAACTACGGACGTTTCGATCGCTGGGCCACGGCCGTGGACCCGGTCGCCTGCCAGGCTGATGCTGCGTGCGCCGAGGCGATGGGACCGGACCAGACCGCGCTCAATCCCTTTGACGACTACGGCAGCATCTCGCCGTCGCAGATGCGTTACCTGACGGCTGGCGGCCTTAAGGACCGCCTCTATGGTGAGCTGAACATGCTCAGCGTGAACTTCAGCGGCGATCTGGCCGTACTGCCGCTACCCGGCGGCATCATCGGCTGGGCCGCCGGCGTCGAACGGCGCTGGGAATCGGGCACGTTCTCTCCTGACGAATTCCTCTCGTCCGGACTGACCACCGGTGGCGCCAATGACCCTCAGGAAGGCTCGATCGGCGTCGATGAGCTCTACGCGGAAGTTCTGCTGCCGGTCCTTGAAGAACTCGATGTGGATTTTTCGCTGCGCCACTCCAACTATGACGGTTCCGCCGGCAGCGCGACGACCTACAAGCTCGGCCTCGACTACCAAGTCCTCGAATCCCTGCGCCTGCGCGCAGGCTTCGGCACCGGGTTCCGCGCGCCGAACATCAGCGAGCTGAATCAGGGCGACCAGACCGGCTTCCCGATTGTCGAGCCACTCTGCGAGTTCGGTGACCGCCGTCTCGCTGCCGGGCAGATGTCACAGACCGCCTACGACAACTGCCAGACCATGGGTGTCGATACCACCGATGCAGGCGAGTTTGGTGCGGCATGGCAGTCTGCCTATACAACGACGGCACCCAACCAGCCGCTGAAGCCGGAAGAGTCCGAAATGCTGACCTTTGGTCTGGTCTATACACCGGACGAGTTCCTGCCCGGCGCCTCGTTCGGCATCGATTTCTGGAGCATCGAGATCGACAACGTGATCGCCGCGCCGGACATCAACGACCTTGCGAGTGCGTGCATCAACTCTGAAGGCCTGAGCAGCCCGGCCTGCTCGGCGTTCTCGGGTGGTGCGCCTTACGAGGGGCCCTTTCCCTCTGACGCCACCGCGGAGTTCGGCAACCTCGGCACCCTCAAGACCGCCGGTATCGACTTCAATGCCCGCTATGAAGCTCGGCTGGACTACGGCCTTATCGAAAAGTACCACCTGAGCTGGGGTGCAACTTATCTCGATACCTATGAGCGCAGCTTCGCGCTGTCCGGCACCCGCGAGCTGAAAGGCACCGCCAACGGCTTCGCGGTCTTCCCGGACTGGCGCATGAATGCTGAAGCCGGCGTCCGGGGAGTCGACTGGTCAGCTGCCTATCAGCTGCGCTACATCAGCGAAACCACCGATGCGCTGCGCCCGTCGTCGATTACCGATGATGCCGTGGCCGAGGCGGTGCTGTATCACGATCTGGTCGGCAGCTACGAATGGCAGAACATCAAGCTGTCCGGCGGCATTAACAACCTGTGGGACAAGGAGCCGCCGCGCTTCCACAGTGCATTCAATGCCAATACCGAGCCTGGCGTGTACGACGTGATCGGTCGTCGCCTGTTCGTTGGTGCCAAGGTTACGTTCTGATCTGTGAGGCAACAAAAAGGGCCGCAAGGCCCTTTTTGTTGCTCGTCGATTCAGCGCAGCGGCTACGCGCTGAGCACCAGATTGTCGCGATGAATCATTTCCGGCTCGCCCGGACCGCCAAGGCGCTGCACGAGTTCATCCGACTTCGCGCCGGCAATCTTGCGGGCGTCGTCGGCGTCGTAGTTGCACAGACCTCGCGCCACTTCGCGGCCTTGGGCGTCGACGCAGGTCACCAGATCGCCGCGCAGGAAGTCTCCATCGATCCCGCGCACGCCGACCGGCAGCAGGCTTCGACCGCGCTCACGCAGGACCTGGGCGGCACCGTCATCGAGCAGCAAGCGTCCACGAACCTGCAGTTGCCCGGCGATCCAGCGCTTGCGCGCAGCCATGACGC
>JALYJV010000481.1 GCA_030775105.1 Pseudomonadota bacterium
GGTTTCACCTCAAGCTCGCCGCCGCGATTGCGGCGACGGCCTGCATGCACGCTGGGGCGTACGCACCGACGCTGGCCGAGGTCAATCAGCTCATCGACTGATGGTCCGGTGAATGTCGGTGCAGGCACTGACGTGCCGCATCCCCAGTTCCGACAGCGAACGGCAACCGAGCAGTGCAAGCCCGCGTGCCACTTCGTCGGCGAGCAGGCTGATGGCACGCTCGACACCGGCCTCGCCACCCGCGGCGAGGCCATAGACGTAAGGGCGACCGATCGAACAAGCGTCGGCACCGAGTGCCAGCGCCTTGAGGACGTGGGTGCCCCGGCGGATGCCACCATCGACAATCAGTTCCAGCTGGGTGCCGATGGCATCGCGCACCGGCCGCAGCATCTCGATGGGCGCCGCAACGCCGTCGAGCTGACGTCCGCCGTGATTCGAGAGCATCGCCGCGCTCGCGCCGATCGCAACGGCGCGCTTCGCGTCGGCCACGCCGCCGACCCCCTTTATCGCGAACGGACCGCCCCATTCCTTCGCCAGCCACTCCGCATCGTTCCAGGTCACGCTGCGATCGAACTGGCTGTTCACATAGTCGATGAGCGCCATCGCGCCGTTGCCGAGCGCATCGACCCGGTGCGCGACATTGGCGAGCCGGAAGTCCGGGCTCATCGCAAAGTCGAAGGCCCACCGAAAGCTGGTTGCATAACTGAGGAAGGTCCGCGCGGAGATGCGCGGCGGCATCGTCATGCCGTAGCGCAGGTCGCGCTCGCGGTTGCCGGCCACCGCCGTATCGACGGTCAGGCACAGCGCGTTGTAACCGGCGGCCTTGCTTCGCTGCAGCAGTTCGCGCGTCAGGCCGCGGTCCTTGAAGATGTAGATCTGGAACATCTTCGGGCCGGCCGCCGCGGCAGCGACGTCTTCGAGGCTGGTGGTCGCCATGGTCGACAGGCAGTACATCGTCCCGTGCTTCGCCGCGGCGCGGGCCGCGCCCAGTTCCTTGTCGCGGTGAAACAGGCGCGACATGCCGGTCGGCGCCAGGAAGAACGGCAGGCGCAGCGTGCTGCCGAGCACGCGCCGGCTGAGATCCGAGGTGGAGACGTCGGCCAGGATTTGATGCTGCAGAACGAAATCGTCGAATGCCGATGTGTTGCGACGCATCGTCCATTCTTCGTCCGCGCCACCGTCGATGTAGTGAAACATCGGCGACGGCAGCTTGCGCCGGGCGCGTCGACGCAGGTCCTCGATGCTGCGGCAGGTCGCGAGGCTCATCCGGTCCTGCTCTGCGTGCCAACGACGAGTTCGCGGATGCGGGCTGCCGTTGCCTTCGCGCCGGCCTGGGTGAAGACCAGGTCGCCGTGCGTGTACGGCAGCTCTTCACAGCGGCCACCTGGCGCGGCGGCTTGAAGTCTGTGCAACTGGTGCATGCGTTCCTGCACCGCGCGCGCCTTCTCCGGAGAGGCGAGCAGGCGCGAGATCACGCCGCTGCGCTCGATTGACGGGGCAGCGGCGCTGATCACGAGCCTCGGTACGGGCCGTTCGCCCTTCGCAATCGACGCGCGGATCGACGAGATGATGCGCAACTCATGCAGTGCGGCACGCAGCGACGACGCCGAGGCGAACGAGTGCGCCATCATCGCGCTGCCCGCCGCTGCAGGCAGCAGTTTTGCGGCCGGAGCAAACAGCGGATTGCGGATGCCGAGGCGCGCGCAGAGGATCGACAGGTGGGCAATGGCGCCGACCGCGCCGAGCTGGCGGTCGATCAGCGGGTCGGCGCATTCCGGAGTGTTGTCGACCTGCACGATTGCGTGCAGCGCTGCCGGCGCCTGCGCGGCATGCAGTGCGCACATCAGGCCGCCGTACGAATGACCGACGACGATCGGCTTCTCAATGCGCAGCGCAGCGAGCAGTGCAAGCAGCTGCGTCGTCAGTGCAGATGCAGTCTGCGGCTCGGCGCTGGTACTGCCGCCGATGCCGGCGCGGTCGTACAGCAGAAGTCTGGTCGTCGAAGCGAGTTCCGCCTCGACCCATGCCCATTGTTCGAACGACGCCCCCCAGCCGTTCTCGAACACCAGGGTCGGCAACGAAGACGGCGTGCCGGTCAGTCGATAGCGCAGTTCGCCGCCCGGCACGCGAACCGTGCCGTCGCATGCAGCAGGGGAAGTGTTCATGAGTTGTTACCCCCCGTCGGCACCAGATGATCGGCGAAGCGATCCAGCAGGCGAACGCCAAAGCCGGTCGCGCCCCTGGGAATGCCGCTGCGCGGACGGGTGGCCCACGCCGTGCCGGCGATGTCGAGATGCGCCCAGCGGGTTGTGCCGGCGAAGCGCTGGAGAAACTTGGCGCCGCCAATCGACGAGCCCATGCCGACGCCGAGGAATCCGGGTGCTGCGACGTTCTTGACGTCGGCAATATCGGAGTCCACCAGGTAGTCCTGACGCGGCGAGAGCGGCAGCCGCCACAGGTGCTCGCCGGTTTCGTTTCCACTGGCCTCCAGCCGCTGCGCGAGCGCATCTTCGGTCGTGAAGAGTCCGGCATATTCCTCGTGGAGCGCCGCCATGATCCCACCGGTCAGGGTCGCCACGTCGACGAGGACCTTGGGCTTGTGCTGCTCGATCAGATACGACATCGCGTCGGCGACGACGATGCGTCCCTCGGCATCGGTGTTGTCGACTTCGATCGTGAGTCCCGCGAGTGAGGTGATGACATCACCGGGCCGGTAGGCCTTCGCATCGATCGCGTTCTCGCACAGCGGAATCGCAGCGACGACGTTGAGCGGGGCCTTGCGCGCGGCAAGGGCACGCATCGCACCGACGACCGCCGCCGCACCGCCCATGTCGAACTTCATCTTCTCGATGACGGGTCTCTGCTTCAGATTCAATCCACCACCGTCGAAGGTTAGGCCCTTGCCGACCAGGCCGAGATCAATGCCCGAGGTGCTGCGACCCTTCCATGTGCAGATCACCAGGCACGGCGGATGTTCGCTGCCGCGCCCCACTGCGAGCAGGCCGCCGGCGCCGATGCGCTCCAGCGCCTTCATGTCGAGCACTTTGACGGTGACACCGCAGTCGCGCAGTCGCAGTGCCTGCTCGGCAAACGTGGTTGGCGTCAGTACGTTTGCTGGCGCATCGACCAGCGCCCGCGCCCAGTTGATCGACGCCGGCAGGTGCCTGGTGGCCTGGGCATCGCGCCAGAGCTTGCCGCTGACGGCGATGCGTTTGACGCGGAAATGGCCTTTCGGCAGTTCCGTCCGGTACGCCGTGTTCTCGTAGGCTGCCAACGCGACGCCCATGGCGAACGCACCCGCAGCGGCCTTGGCATCGAGCTGGTAGGGCCGCAGATCGCCGGCAAGCTTTGCGCTGTCGATGCGCAGTGCGCGCAGCGCATCCACCACCGCCGCGCCGGCCGCCTCCCAGAAGAAGCGCTCGGATGGGTGATCGGCAGGCCTGCCGCAGCCGACGATGATGCAGCGCAGCTGACCTGCATGCGCAGGCAGGTCGGCGCGCTCGCCCAGTGCGCCGCGCAGACTGGACGGCAGAGTGGGGAAGGAACCACCGGCATTCCGCGCCGTATGGCTGCTGTCGACGAGAACGATGCTGACGGCACGTGCATCCCTCGCCGTGGCAGCCGCCAGCGGACCGGGCATGTCGAAAAGGTTTGCAAGGGACATGGTCAAGCAGCTCCTTATTGCGGACCAAACGAGTAGTTCATCTCCAGGCCGAACGTGCGCGGCGGATTGATGAACTTGAGCGAGAGAACTTCGCCCGACAGTTGTGCGTAGTTGTTCGAAGCCATCACCGCACGCTCATCGGTCAGGTTCTTGCCGTAGGCGGTGATGCCGAAGCGGCCGAACTTCATGCCGGCGCGCAGATCGAAGAGATGGAAATCGCCCTTCTTCACGTCGGCGTAGGAAATGTTGGTGGGTGATGCGCCTTCATAGCGATGGATCAGCGTGACGGTGGGGTAGTGATCGTTCCAGAACCAGAGGCCGGTCAACGACGTGGTCGCCGTCCACTCCGGCGCGCCCGGCAGCTGGTCGCCGGCCTTCGCCGGCGGCCTGCCGTTGTTCGGATCGAAATCGTTCTTCAGTTGCGCATCGAGATAGGTCAGCGATGAGCGGACGGTGAGAAAGTCGAGCGGCCGCGCAGCAAGCGTCGTCTCGATGCCGCGGCTTGCCGCATCGCCGGCGTTGTCCAGGTACTTGAAGAGCCCCAGGCGATCCGAGACGACCAGCGGAATATCTGCCCAATCGATGTAGAACGCCGCGAGATCCAGCGTCAACGCACCGTCGAACCACGCGGTTTTCGTCCCGATTTCGAAGTTGTTGACCTCGTCTGGTTCGTAGAACTGCTTGGTTGGTGTCAGCGGTGTGCTCGGGACCAGATTCGGACCGCCGAGGCGGTAGCCCTTGGAGTAGAGCGCGTAGGCCATGACGTCATTGCTGGCCTGCCACGCGAACGAAACCTTGGGATTGAATCCATCGGCAGTCTGGCGATTACTCTTGCGGTACTCGGTGCTGCCACCTGGCACCACCAGCAGGCCCTGCGCATGGACCGCGCTGTCGACGACGTTGTGATACGCCCGCCCGCCGGCCGTCAGCTTGAACTTCGGAGAGATGTGCCAAGTCGCGTCGAGAAATGCGGCACTTTCCGGCGCGTTGATCACCGCCCGCTGGCGGAACAGCGTCGTTGCTGCAGCGACCGGGCCCGGCAGTTCGAGACCCAGTTGTGCGAGCAGCGCGGTCGCCACCGGGATGAGCCCGGCGGTAAGGGCGGGATCGAGATTGACATTGAACACTTCCTCGCGGTTGGCGTAGGAGACGCCGGCCAGCCATTCAAAGGTGTCGGGTGCCGACACGTAGCGCAGTTCGGCGCTGTAGCCGCTGACTTCACCGTCTTGGGTCAGCAGGATCTGCTGTCCGAGCGCGCTAAGTCCGAGCGCTGTTGCACCGTCGTAGGAGAGCGCCATGCGCTTGTCCTGCACGCCACCGATGAACGCCCAGCTGCCATTCTCCTGCTCAAGCCCGTAACGCAGCGCGGCAACGCCAATTTCATTGGAACTCGGTTCTGTCGCGAGCGTCGACTTCCTGAGGTCGCCCAGGCTTTCGTCGACGTAGCCCGCGTCGTGGACCTCGGTTTTCTGGTACAGGCCGGAGAGACGCACGACCGATGCGGGTGTCGGCGCAAAAGCGATGACTGCACGCCCACCGAAAGTCTCGTTCTCGTTGGACTGTTCTTCACCGGTGCCGACGTTGTCGATGAAGCCGGGTGTGCGCGTGTAATGGCCGACGACACGCACTGCCAGGCCATCCACAAACAGCGGTATGCCCGTGAACAGCGGTGTGTTGAGCATCAGCTTTGCACTGCCGCCCAGAGAGCTGTTGGTCGCAAGATTGCCCGATCCAAAGACCGCAAATTCCGGCTCGAACAGGTTCGGCGCTTCCGGGATGTAGTTGATCGCGCCGCCCAGTGACGCGGAACCGAGCAGCGCGCCCTGCGGCCCACGCAGGATTTCGATGCGCTCGGCATCGAAGGCGTCGATGTCCGGCACCACCATCGGTGCCGCCGGATCGGTCAGCGGAATGTCGTCGAAGTAGATGCCGACGGCCGTCTGCGCAAGGGTAGGTATCGTGTCCGACGAGATACCGCGGATGGTCACGACCGAATATCCGGGCGTGCCGCTGTTGAAGTTCACGCCGGGGGCCAGCGAAAGATACTCGGAGAAGCCGCTGGCGCCGGTCTGTTCAAGGCGATCCTTGCCGATGGCGGTGACGGCGGCGGCGAGCGTGCGGCTGCTTTCCTGACGCTTGCTGGCCGTGACGACAACGTCATCGAGCTGTACCGGTGAGGCTGCTTCGGTCAGCGGCGGCGGCGATGCTTGCGGGGCAGCCACGACAGGAATCGTGTCGTAAGGTGCAGGGGGCGCATCCGCGGAATCTGTCGCGGTTTCTGCTGCGGAGCTCTCCACATCCTGCGCCTGCGATGGCATGGCGTACGCCAGCACCGCTGCAACCATCGTCACTGTCGTGAACTTGAACATGAGGCCCCTGATGTTCGCCAGACTTCAGGCCGAGTGTGGCGAACTGCGACAAGCCGCATGCTGGTGGTCTTACCAGTTGCGGGAAATAACTTGTCTGAGACGGGGCACGCGTCGTCCGGAAGCGGTGGCGGAGCGCCTGCAGGGGCCTCGCGGTGGAACTCATTGTGGGCTGAATAGAGCCGCCCTCTCTGCCTCGGCGCATACGGCGGCATGCTCTTCCCCTTCTTGCGGTTTGGCTCATCCAGAAACTGGGAACCACCACAGAAACAGGATTCGCTCTGGCTCGCGTGTCAGGACCAGCCAACGGTCAGGGGTTATTTCAGTGAGTACATCCCGATCATTTGCCTGTATTTCGCCGCCGGCCGAATTAAATCAGATGCGCGGTGCGCAGCTGAGCGGTCACAATAGCGAATGAAAATACCCAAGGGCTTGCAGCCGCTGATCGACGACGCCGTCATCGACGAAGTGATTCGCCCTCTCAAGAGTGGCAAGGAAGCTTCGGTTTACCTGGTTGCCTGCGGCCGCGAAATTCGCTGTGCAAAGGTCTATAAGGCGGCGGAGAAGCGCGGCTTTCACAAGCTTGCCGAGTATCAGGAGGGTCGCAAGGCGCGCGGCAGTCGCGAGGCGCGAGCGATGGGCAAGCACAGCAAATTCGGACGCAAGGAACAGGAAGTCGCCTGGAAGAATGCCGAAGCGGACGCGCTCTACCGCCTCGCCGCCGCGGGCGTCAGGGTGCCACGGCCTCACGGTTTTCATGAAGGCGTTCTGCTCATGGAACTGATCGCTGATGCCGCTGGCGATGTTGCTCCGCGACTCAATGATGTCGAGCCGACGCCGAAGCAGGCGCGCGAGTGGCATCAATTCCTGATGTCGCAGATCGTGCTGATGTTGTGCGCCGGGCTGATCCACGGTGATCTTTCAGAGTTCAACGTGCTGGTCGATGCCGATGGCCCGGTGATCATTGATTTGCCGCAGGCCGTGGACGCTGCCGGCAACAACAATGCCTTCCGAATGCTGGCGCGCGATGTCGAAAATATCACTGCCTATTGCGGCCGCTTTGCGCCCGAGTTGCTTGCTACCGAGTACGCGCATGAAATCTGGAAGCTCTATCAGAGCAGCGAACTGCGTCCTGATAGTCCGCTGACCGGACGCTTCGTACACGACGCGACGGCGGCGGACGTGGGTGATGTGCTGCATCAGATCGACGAGGCGCGGCGCGAAGCCGAGCGCCGCCAGCGCGGACGTGAGGAAGCAGAGGCGGGCCTGAACGACTAGAAAATATGAATTCGCCGGGTTCCTCCGGACATATGTCCTGGCCCAGACTTTACCCCCGCTAGGCACAAGGCTCAGACAAGCTGCCGGCGCCGGCCAAATACCAGATCGACGGTCTCCGCCCGGCGACCACGTTCCGCCAGAGTGACTGTCTGCTTTGGGGAGGCGATCTTGTTCTCGGCTGCTTCCGCCTTGGGCTGATCAGTGACCGTCGCCGGCGTACCATTGCATGACTTTCCCAAAGTCGGGGTTCGGGCAGTTCGATCGGCGAGGGTGAGTCTCCGGCTTCGCGCCACTAACGGCGACAACGGCTGCACTCTCGCATGGACAGGGTGCTCAATCCTTCTTGCAAGTTGTCCATCCCATGGAGGATCTGCAAGGAAATGACGGAACGACCTATGCCATAAGGAGCCTCATTCTGCGAGGCTGTTCTCAAGGTGGTTGCCCACGGCCGTCAGCACGGCTTCCCATTCCTTCTGCGCGATCGTGTCGACCGGGTCGTTGCCGAAACGAACACCGACCATCTTCAGGGACGGCGCCACGCTGACGAGCTGGTGCCCGTAACCCTGCGCCGTGTAGTTGCCCGACTCAATGCCGCCCCAGTGGGGCCACATGTAGCCGCGCGGGCCGCCGCCGGTTGCCTTGTCGTAATTGTGCGAAGCGGCAACCCAGGCTGCGGGGACGATCTGTCTGCCATCGACGCTGCGTCCCCCGGTGCGATGGATTTCGCCGAAGCGAAGCATGTCCCTCGGCGTGGCGTGCAGCCCCATCGAAGCGAATGTGTTCCCCAGGCGGTCGACCATGACCAGCGCATCATTCTGCATGCCCGCGGGTCGCCAGATCTTTTCCGAGAGAATTTCCGCGTATGGCCTCTGGTAGACGTTCTCGAGGAGCCACGCCAGCATCTGCGCATCACCGCTGTTGTAGCGGTAGAACTCACCCGGTTGCGAGACGCGCGTCAGCCTCAGCAGGTACTCGTCGCGGGTCATCCCGATCAGGCCATTCGAGTGGTAGTCCGCGCCCATCAGGACGAGTTGCTCGGGCTGGTGCACCGGAACGTCGACCCAGTAGGTGCCCGACTCCATCTGCAGGAGATCTTCGACGCTGACGCCTTCCCAGACTGTGCCGGTGGTTTCGGGGATGTACTTCGTGATCGGGTCGTGAATCGAATCGACGAGACCCTCCTCAACGGCGATCCCGACCAGCGAGGTCGTGACCGACTTCGTGACCGACCACATATGGTGGCGGGTGTTGGGGTCGAAACCATTCTGGTAGTCGTCGTATATGAACTGGCCGTTGTGCATGAACGCGATCGCATTCGTCGACCCGCTCTGCATGTACTGTTCGACCGTGCGCGTATGGCCGTTCACCTCGTAGGTGAGCTGGCTGAGGTCCATCTTCGCCTCGGGAAGCGCTGCGGCGGCAACGTCGGCTTCGACAACCTGGGTCGGAAGAATCACGATGACCGTCGTTGCCTCTATCGGCAGCAGCAGGATCGAAAGTTCGGCGCCCATCGTGTCCTGCAGGATCCTCACGGGCTGTCCCCCGCTCAGCAACAAATTCGCGCGCGCCTGCAGCAGATCGATCAGCGGCCCAACGCCGGGTATGAACTCGTGCGGCGTCGGGTAGAGCCTGCCGAGGTGCATCGCGATGACATCGCCAAGCTGGTCGGGAAAGGTCGAGATCGCCGCGAGAGCCGCCATCGGGTCGGACGGCAGCGAGTACAGACCGCTGCGTTCGACCATATGCAGGAGTTCCTCGACGAGAATCACTCCCTCGTTCGGCGCCTCGGCCGACGTGTCGTCTGGAATTTCCGCCTGATTCTGATTGTCGGTTGATCCACACGCCACAAGCGCCAGCGCTGTCACTGCTGCGCCAACAAGTCGACGCCAAACGTATGAATTCATGATTCCTCGCCCCCGAGATTGCTGCCCCACCGTGTGATCCGGATTATGCCGGAATCGGCCAACGGCGCGTCGCTTAGCTGACGCCGCAGGCAGGAACTCCCCGCTGAATCGATCCCGCTGGCCGACAGCGTGCACCGAAGCCAAGGAGGCTATTCATCCTCCGGCGCTTGTTCATCCCGATGAGAGCGTATCTTCCCGGGGCTGACGCCTTCCACGCGCTTGAAGAACTTGCGGAATCCGGCCTCGCTCCTGAATCCCATCATGTCGGCGATGGCGGCCACCGAGAAGCGCCGGTTCTTCAACAGGCGTCGCGCTTCCGTGGCGCGCCAGTTGGCCAGGTACTGGATGGGTGGCAGGCCCACCGTCTGCGTGAAAAGTTCCATGAACGCAGTGCGCGACATGCCGGCGATCTGTGCAATCGATTGAACGGTCAAGTCATCGCCCGGCCGCTCATGCATCGCTGCCAGCGCTTTCGACAGACGCACGTCCGTCAGTGCCGCAAGCAACCCGCGCGGCTGTTCGGAACTGCGGACGTACTCGCAGATGGCCATCGTGAATAGCGTGTCGGCCAGCTTGTTCTGGACCGTCTGCCGACCCCAGCGGTGATCCGCACTGGTTGCCGACAGCATGTCGGCCAGTTGACGGAAGGCGTTGCTGCTTTTCGCCGAGCGGACGATGAAGTAGGGCGGCAGCGCGCTGAAGATCGGGTTCTGCTGACCCATCAGGAACTCAAGCTCACCGCATAACATGGCGGTTTCCGGGGCGGCATCGGAGGGTGATGCGATGGGGTCCTTCCCCGCAGAAAGCAGATGACGCACGCCGGTCGGAAAGACGATCAGGTCACCCGCCATCAGATGTACGGGGCTGAGCAGATCGCCGCCACTGACCCAGCATTCGCCTTCGGTGACGAGATGGAACTGGCCGTATCTCGTGGCGGGCTCCGTTTCATGCCACGTGCCGCAGTAGCGTACGTTGGCGGTGATCTCCACGCGCAGCTGATACGAGCTCAAGACCGACTCCAGCACGCGATCCATCGAACCGCTGAGCGGAGATTCGCCTGCAGCCTGTGCGTCGGGCGTCAGATGGGATTGAAGAGCCATGGCGACGATGCTATTCCGCTCAAAGTCCGATAGCCATAGCGATTCGTTCGCCTGCATCGCCGGCGGCCCGTCCCGGACGCGGAGCAGACCCGTGCGCTACCTCAGAGTCGCACCATGACGCTAGCCGCCGTCGCAGCGCTGCGCAGCCCTGATCTGTGCGAGTGCCCGATCGACTGATCGGTCCTGCACGAGTGTCCGGAACAGAACGAGACCGCGTCGTGTCGGCGCCGATACTGTTCGCTGCGCGGCTTCCGGCGCCGATGCCGAGTGGTGGGTGATCCACAGATCCAGGCTTCGCGGAAGGCCGGCATCCTGCTCTGCATCGCGATCGTTGACTGCAAAGAAGTTGCTTGTATCCGCCGCGAATCCTGATATCGACAGATAGCCGTCCGGCACCGGCGCCGTGATGTGCACCGGTCCCTTGCTCAGATCGAACACGCAGGCCGTATAGAGAAGGTCTGGACTCGGGCGTACGACGGTTGTCGAGTCTGCATCTGCACGTGGTGCGGGCAGGGCGATGTTGATGCCGTCGCGTTCGAGGATCCGGTTCTTGCGTGCCTGCACTGTCGGATCGTCTGACGGAACCGCGGCTTCGGCGAGTGCCTGCTTGACGATGCGATGCATCACATAGGCGTTCAGTGTGTACGGAAGCGCGAGCACGGCAAGCGTGTTGAACAGCGGCACGAGCACGATGAACAGCAGTAGATGCAGGCGCCAGCTCATGCGCAGCCACCGCGCTGGATCGCCGGCAGTGGAACGCTGGCCAGCTGCGTGGCCATGGCCGGCGGCGGGTTGTAGAGGCGCAAGGTCAGTGAGAACGCGCCTTGCGCAGGAACCGGCAGCGCATCTGCGCGATGCTGGATTGCTGCGGCGTCACCGGAGAGCGTGAGGTCAATGCGGCCAGTTGCCGCAGACGGCAGGTTGACGGCGTTGACGGCGTAGCGGTTTTCAGGATTCGGCACGAGAAAATGATCGGCGCCGTAGACGGTGAGACTCCACCAGCGCGCATCCGGTGTGGTGCCACTGACCGTGTAGACACATTCGCCGCGCAGGGCATCGCCGCTGCTGTCGGTGAACGCGGTGTAGTAGATCGCTTCCTGCCGGCTCAGCGCATAGAGCCCGGCAATGGCGACCGCAGCGCGCGACCACGGATTGGCGTCGACGGCTCCGGTGTCGGCGCTGGTGCGCCAGGGCCCGTTGTGGATGCTGTTGCGCTCCATCAGCACGCCGAGCACGGGCTTGATCAACAGCAGCGCAGCCACTGCGGCGGCAACCGTCGTCGCGGCAAGCTGTGCGCCGAGGCGCAGGCGTGGGTTCCTGGATGTCATCGGACCGGCAGACTGGCATACGATTGACACACTGTAAATATCGTCCGGATAATCTGCCCTCATCTCCGGAGTGTTCCATGACGCAGCCGCTGACGATCATCGGTAACGAAGGTTCGCCGTACTCGCGCAAGATGCGCGCGGTGCTGCGCTACCGGCGGATTCCGCATGTGTGGATTGCGCAGATGGGGCCGGGTTATGTGCCGCCACCACCGGTGCCGGTGAAGGTGATTCCGGTGCTGGTCTGGCATGACGAAGACGGCGCGATGCGCGAGGCGATGGTCGATTCGACGCCGCAGATCCAGCGCCTTGAACGCGAGTACGCGGGGCGTTCCCTGATCCCGCCGGATCCGGCGCTGGCGTTTCTCAGTGCGCTGGTCGAGGACTACGCCGACGAGTGGGGCACGAAGCTCATGTTCCACTACCGCTGGACCGATGAAGCGGGCATTGCCTGGGCGCGCCGGCACCTGATGCTGCAGATCGACCATAGCGTGCGGGACGACAAGCTCGACCAGTTCGCGCAATGGTTCGGGGACCGGCAGATCGGTCGGCGTGGCCTCGTCGGTTCCAGCGAACAGACGCGCGGCATTCTTGAGGACGGCTATCAGCGCCTGTTGCAGGCGCTCAATGGTTTGCTCGCACAGCGTCGCTTCCTGTTCGGTGATCGACCGGCTGCGGGTGATTTCGGTCTGTTCGGTCAGCTCACACAGTTGTGCGGCTTTGATCCGACGTCTTCACGCATCGCCGAGCAGCAGGCGCCGCGCGTAGTGGCGTGGAGCGAGCGCATCGAGGATCTGAGCGGCTGGGTGGTCGAGGATGCGCAATGGCTGGCTCGCGATGCGGTGCTCGCCGGGTTGCGCCCCTTGCTGACGGAGATCGGCGCGAGCTATGTGCCGTTCCTGCTCGCCAATGCCGCCGCGAAGGCCGCGGGTTCGAATCAGGTCGAGTGCCGCATTCGCGGTGAGCGCTGGCAGCAGCCGGTGTTTGCGTATCAGGCCAAGTGCCTGGCCTGGCTGCGCGAGCACTTCGCCGGTCTAGGGGAGGCGGATCAACGGTGGGTGCGGTCGGCGCTGGAAGGGACGGGGTGTGAGGCGCTGACGGCTTGAGCTTGGCGCCGGCATCTCGATACACCGTGCGCTTGCGCACGGCACTCGATGCGAACGGAGTTTTTGGGTCAGCCCAGTAGTCCGTTCGTCTCGAGTGCCCGCGAAGCGGGTGTATCGGGAGACCTTAAAACGGTTGTGGTGCTCGTCTCTGCGCTCAGCTGAACGCCGCTGCCGCTGCAGGTCGTGTCTTGATGCGCTCGAACCAGGCGCGAAGATTCGGCTGGTCCTCGCCGATTTCGAAACCGGCGACGCGGAAGAAGCGGAATGAGCACCAGGCGGTGATGTCGACGATGCTGAATCCGCTGCCAGCGAGGTAGTCCTGCGTGCCGAGCTGCTGCTCGATGCGCTTGATGCGCTTCTGCGCGGCGACGCGCTGCTTGTTGCCGAACTCGGGCACCTGATCCTCCAGGGCCTTCATCGCCGGAAAGGTGTGCCGGAAGGCCATCGCCATCGGCATCATCAGCTCGAGTTCGATCATGCGGTTCCACATCTCGATATGGGCGCGTTCGAAAGGCGTGCGGCCGAACAGGCACGGCTCGGGGTGCAGTTCCTCGACATAGCGGCAGATCGCGACGCTTTCGCACAGGGTGCTGCCGTCGTCGAGCTGCAGCGCCGGCGTGCGGCCGTTGGGGGAAACGGCGCGATAGTCGGGGGTCTTGTGCTCGCCCTGCATCAGGTTGATCTGCACACGCTCGATCTCCACGCCCTTCTCGGCGAGGAAGAACTGCACGCGGGCCGGGCTGATGGCGCCTTTGCTGGTGAACAATTTCATCGGGAGTCTCGATCGGGAGCGGTTTGGCGCATAACTTGACGCAGTGTAAAAAAGCGGTAGCATGCTGGCAATAGTTACACACTGTAAACAATATCCAGCCATGACTGGATAACGAGGAGTAATCATCGCGATGCGCCGTTCTTCCGCGATAGGCACAAGCCTGCAGTTTGCCGTGAAAGGCTGCTCCCTCTGGGGTGCGGTGGTTGCATGTCTGCTGGCGCCCGCCGCAGTCGCCTACGACCTCAGCTTTCCGTCTCTGGATCTGGAAGGCACGCTCAGTGCGCAGGTGTCGATCGGTGCGACGGTACGCACCGAGGAGCAGGACCCGAACCTGATCGGCAAGCTCAATCTGCCAGGCCAGGAGCAGTTCTGCGATGACGCGCTGATTCCGGCCACCGCGGCTGGCATCGACTGCACGACCGTGGAGGGCAACGCCGCCTATCTCGCGCTGCGCGGGTACCCCAGCGTCAACGCTGACAACGGCAACCTGAACTATGAGCGCGGCAACGTCGTCAACGCTGCGATGCGCTTCGCGCCGCGACTACAGCTGACCCACGAGCACTTCGGCATCGATATCGGCGCACTGGCGTTCTACGATCCGGTCAACGATGAGCTCGATGACTTTCACCAGAGCAATTCGCAGGACAACAACGGTTTCCAGCCGCGCCACACCCGGCGCAGCAAGGCAGTGCGCCGCGCGGTCGGTGCCGGCGCGGTGCTGCTCGATGCTTATGTCACGACGCAGATACCGCTGCCGGGCGAGCGCGAGCTGTCGGTCAAGGCCGGCAACCAGTTGCTGAGCATCGGCACCAGCACGCTGCTGGTGCTGAACAGCCTCAACACGGTCAATCCGCCGGATACCAACCGCCTGTTCGTGCCGGGCGCCGATGTGCGCGATGTGTTCCAGCGCGTGCCGTTGCTGACGCTCGGTGTGAGTCTCAACGACAGTGTGTCGGCAATGGGCTTCTACCAATTCGCCTGGCAGCCGGCGGCAATTCCGGCGATGGGTACCTACTAC